>CAZZXW010000031.1:0-11997 GCA_964658095.1 uncultured Parafilimonas sp.
TATATATTACAGGCAGCTGGTGTTATCATTTTAATTGTAATGGCAGCTTTATTTAAAGGTGAAAGGCATAACCAAATTGTTGGCATGCGGCCTTACTGGTGGGGCATTTTAGGTTTAATAGGCTGGGGTTATTTAACATGTGCCTTGTTCTATCTTTTTACAAATGGCAGGTTTTATTTACAAATTGCAGCACTTCTTTTTTTCCTTTGTTTTAATGTTACAATTCATAGTCAGCCAGATGATTTTTTATCACCTGTAAAACATATTGTATGGCTGGTGGGCAATGGTTCAATGGCAGCTTTTATTACGGCCGGATCTGTAATTGCGCTTATTTATCTGCGCAGCAAACAAAATAGTTCACATATGTTTTTCGTATGGTTAATTGCAATAGCTGGTGCTTTTATTATAGCAGGTTTTATCACAAGACCAATTGCCGGCATATCAAAAGATCATGATACACCTGCATGGATTTGCATTTGCATCGGCATAAGCATAATCGTATTTTCTTTATTAATTTTTTTAATTGATGTAAAAGGCAAAGCAAAATGGTTTAATGTTATTAAACCTGCTGGCACAAGCACACTTACCTGCTATCTACTTCCTTATTTGCTGTATTCAATAATGTATTTATTCAGGTTTAATTATCCTGAAATTTTTAACCAGGGCATTGGTGGCATCATTCGTTCTTTTGCCATTGCATTTATTGTAATTTTATTAGCAGGTTTCTTAGAAAAGAAACATTTAAGGCTTAAGATATAACCAGGCTTTATAACGCAAACAGGCTTACCTAAAGGCAAGCCTGCTTAACATAGGAGTTTATTGTTACTTCTTTTTCTTCTTGTTATAAGAAAGCATCCACTGGTAAATGTTCATTCCATTCTCAGTATAATTTGGATCACTTGCCTTTGTCCAGCAATCATGCCCACCAGTTGGCCATAAAGTAAGCTTTGCAGGTATATATGGATCATAATTGTTAATGTACTGCACATAATCAACGCTATAAAAAGGTGGTACAGTACCATCATCATTGTTATGAAATGCCCATACAGCAACACTATCCTGTGCAATTTGCTGTCCTTTATAAGATGTAGGATATGATGCACCCGCCATAGGCACAATAGCGGTGATACGCTTTCCATAATTCCATGCATAATCCCAGGCACCGCCGCCGCCCATACTTAAACCCACTACATACAGCTTTTCATAATTAAGCCTGTATTTGCTAATAGCGTAATTAAGCATGTCATTAATATCAGAAGGCTGTGGCCATTGTTTAAACTGTGGCGATAAAACAATAAACTGATATGTAAGGCCATTAACCACAAAATTTGCCGGAAACTGATTTGTAGCAAGCAAATGCGGAATAGAATTGTCCGTTACAATGTTAAGGCTTGATTGAGAGCCATCGCCCACTTCACCGGATCCATGCAAAAATATAATCAACGGATATTTTTGTGTTGGATGATCAGCATAATGTGCAGGCAGAGCTTGCCAAAATCCACCGATATTTGCATCCACATTGTACGTAATAGCCGTTTGTACAGGCAGGCTAGTTTCAGTGTAAGAACTTTCAACGCCGGAAGCACTAACAGGCACCGAGGTTAAATCTTCTTTTTTGCAGGAAGCAATTAGTACAATCCAAAAAAAAGCAGCAGCAGGTAACATTCTGTTCTTCATAAATAAGAGGAGTTTGTAATTAAGATTTTGAAAGCTCTGCATTAGCAAAAACCGCGCTAAAGATTTTTTGGGATATACAAATGACAATATTATTAAAAATATAATGCTACGCTATATACAGATTAATCTGCATAAACAAAGCTTAATAGAAATATGCTTTATTCAGAACGTATAGCTGGTTTATTTAAGGTTTTCGCGACATGCCTTTAAGGTAATACAAAGATTAGCTGTTGATGTTAAATTGCATGATTAAAAAATGAACATGGAATTTGCTTACAGCATCGTTAATAAATTATTTGTTTTGGTTTTAGTTTTTAAAAGCCGGTAAAATAAATTAAATTTTAAGGATGTATATAAACAAAAAAACCGGGAGCAATGTCCCGGTTTAGATATAGATGATGCTATTAATAACTATTTCTGTCTCTTTCGTCCCTGTCCGCTTTTTTTGCTTCGTTGTTTAAATTGTTGGCAGCTTTTTCTGATTCATTCTCTGCAGAATTAGCCGCATTTTTAGAAGATGTTTTTGCATCGCTTACAGCATTTTTAATTTTACCGCCTACTTTATCAAAAATATTTCCTGTTTCGCCTTTTGCATCATTCGCTGCTTTATAAGCTTCATTATCTGCTTTTCTTGCATTGTTTTCCGTACTTGTTTTAACGTCTTTTACACCATTCTTTATAGCAGTACCTGCGTCATCAAGTGTGTCTGCTATTTTATTTCCGAGGCTTTCATTGTCGTTAGTCATAATTTTATTTTTAAGAATGAAATAATGCTTACAGTAAAACAATTAGTATGCCACTACAGTTTGATATAGATATAGTATACAGCCTAATATTAAGATAACATTGGTGCGTTGCAACCTGCAAGCAACGCGCATTTAACTGTTCTTTTTTACATATTCCTGAATAGCATAGTGGTATACACTTTGGCCAGGCGCTACTTTCTTTGCATATTTCTTTTTTAGTGCAGGATCGCGGATGATGTTCTGTGCATAAGCAACTGCTTCTTTAAACAGGTTTCGTTTCTGTTTTTGCTTTTTTGAAGGCTTCACTTTGCTCATGTCAGGATAGGCAGTAACAATTGTTTTATTGCCGTATTGTTTAACGACCACCTTTTTACCGATGTGGCCACTGAGTTTGCTTAAGGGATCTTCAGAAGGCAACCTTGCCATAGTTGGATTTTGTGTTGAAGATACTATAATACCATGTTTTGCGTTTACTTTATTACTGATTTTTATACATAGAAATCTCTCCCGGTTTTCCTCTTTATATTCATATATTTTCTCCAAAAAACGAAGGATGGACGTAAGATGCACGAAAGATCTCCGAAGCAGGTTCCTTGCAGGTGCGTTTGTGATCCCTTATATGTGATTTAAGGTTGGTTGGTAAATATGTATGCTTGCTGCAATGAGGCTACGGCTTCCATCCAGCAGCAGATAAGCAACAAAATCGCTGTTAAGCATAGCTGTTTAACTTTGTAATTATATAGCCAAAATGTATGGGTAAATTTTCAAAAGAAATAAGCAAAGCACACCAGGCTTTTATTGCAGAGCAGCATATATATTTTGTTGCTACAGCACCGCTTGCTGCAGATGGAAGAATCAATCTTTCGCCTAAAGGTTTAGATAGTTTTAAAGTGCTTTCAACCAACAAAGTTGCTTACATGGATTTAATAAGCAGTGGCAACGAAACTTCTGCACATACGCATGAAAACGGGCGTATTACGATTATGTTTTGTTCGTTTGATGATAAGCCAAACATTCTGCGTTTATATGGTAAAGGTCATGCTGTTTTAAAAGATACGGAAGAGTGGAATGAACTGGCTCCGCAGTTTACTATTTATGCCAGCACAAGACAATTAATTGTTATTGATGTTGATCTTGTACAAACATCCTGCGGGTTTGGTGTGCCGATGTATGATTATGTTGGTGAACGCAGTATTCATTTTGACTGGGCGGCAACAAAAGGCGAAGAAGGTTTACGTAAATACATTGATGAAAAGAATTTAATAAGCCTTGATGGTTTGCCAACAGATATTGGTTTGCAACGTGCAAAATAATTATGAATTAAAAACACAAGTTGAAGTCTTGTAAATGATATTGTTCAGTATCATGTATGTTTTTAATTGTCTTCACGAACTATCGTTTCAGCAGATTTTTTCATTCGCCTTGATGTAGCTTTTATAGTGATGATTTTTGAGTAGTTGAATGTTGTTTGATAAAGCAATTTTAAGTATAGCTTTTTTATAAGCTATTTTGCAAAAAAAAGAAGAAAAATGCAGCAAATTTCATTACTGCCAACAGTTAATGAATTACCAAGTCAATATGCAGAAAGACTTTCAAAATACTACTCATGGCAAACTGAACAGGATCATAAGAAGGAGTTTGGGCAATTTTTTACGCCCGTCATTCTCTCTAACTTTATTGCATCATTTGCTACCATAGTTAAGAATAAAATTAAGATACTTGATCCTGGTTGTGGAACATGTATTCTCAGTTGCTCGCTAATCGAAAAGCTTTCTAAAAATGAAAAAATCAAAGCAATAGAATTGACTACATATGAGATAGACCCGAAATTGAATATTCATACTTCAGTTTTATTGTCGTACTTAAACGATTGGCTTTCGAAAAAAAATATACAATTTAAAATAAATCAAAGAAGCGTTGATTTTATAAATGAAAATTTACAGATGATAGAATCAAGTGTTAACCAGAACTATGATATCATAATATCAAATCCACCATATTTCAAAATATCGAAAGATGATGAAAGGAAAAATATATTTAAATCGCTTTCAAATGGTCAATTAAATATCTATGCTGTATTTGTAGCTATTTCAGCAAATATTTTATCAGATAAAGGAGAATTAATTTTCATTATTCCAAGAAGCTTCGCATCTGGAGAATATTTCAAAAAGTTTAGAGAACTGTTTTTTTCTAAAATTCAAATCGAGAGAATTCACTTATTTACATCAAGAAAAGATGCTTTTAAAAAAGATAAAGTTCTTCAAGAAAATTTAATCATCAGTGGTAAAAAGGTTATCAAGATAAATCATCGTAAAAAAATAAAACTTAGCCAATCGCATGGACTAAACGACCTGGATAATTCTTCAGTGAAAGAGTTTCAATACAGTCAGTTAATAGATTTAAATACGCAGGAAAAATTTCTGCATTTGCCTAATTCAAATGAACAAGAGGACGCAATGCGAATTATAAAAGAACAAACAAATAATTTAGATAATTTAGGATATAAAGTTTCAACAGGACCTATAGTATATTTTCGAAAAACTCAGTTTTTGCAAAAAGAAAAAAAACCTGATTCTGTTCCATTATATTGGTTAGATAACGTAAAAAAGCATTTAATAACTCATCCAATGAGTGGAAAAAGTAAAGAGCAATTTTTTAAGAGCACAGAAAAGTCAAATTCCGTTTTAATAGATAATTCGAATTTGGTTTTAGTTCGAAGGTTTAGTTCAAAAGACGATTCAAGCCGCTTAGTTGCAGCAATTCATTTAAAACGAAAATATCTTAAGCTTAAAAAGATTGGTATAGAAAATAAATTAAATTACATCACAAAAAAAGTAGGTTTATTAAGTACCATTGAGGCACTTGGTGTTTGCACTTTACTTAACAGCAGTATTTATGATGAGTATTTCAAAACCTTTAATGGTAACACACAGGTCAGTGCAAGTGAATTGAAAAAAATTCCTTTTCCGAAAACGAGTGTGATTGAACATATTGGGAAAAAAGTTTCAAGGATGAAATTATACGACCAACAAAAAATTGATAATATTGTTTTAACAGCATTACTTAAAAATGACGATTGATAAAATTGAGGAAGCAAAAGAATTGCTATTTGATTTAGGTCTTCCTGAACAACAATACAACAAAATAAGTGCTTTGACGCTTCTTGCGTTAGCCGGCTTAAAGGAAGAAGACAAATGGAGCTCTGCTACAAAAAAAAGTCTTACGCTAAGTAAAGATATTATTGAGTTTGTGAACCATAATTATCATCAAGACTACAAACCAAACACGAGAGAATCGTTTAGAAAAATAGCTTTGCGACCATTTGTTGAAAATAATATTTGCGTACTTAATCCTGATGATTCCACCTTAAAACCTAATAGCTCCAAAACACATTATGCATTATCAGATTTGGCATTAGCTACAATAAAACAATATGCCTCGGATTCTTGGTGGGATGCAGTTAAATATTTTAAGCTGCATCAATTTCCAGAAAATATTCCTTCAACAATCAATCTAAGAAAGCTAAGTATCAAAAATTATAAATCTATTCTTGAAGATACTTTAGAGCTTGGAAGATTTAATGTTTTCATTGGTACTAATGGATGTGGCAAAACAAATATTCTAGAATCAATTGCGACTGTAGGAGCAGCAAAATCAAATGATTTAAATTTCGAGGGTCTGTATAGTAGAGGTGTAAGAATAGCAAGACCAAATTTGGTTAGGAGTTCTTTTCTAAACACCATTTCACTTGATACGATTGACATACAATTAATATTTGAAGATAATAATCAGTATCGCGAAATAAATTCTTCATTGTATGCCGAACGGGATAATGATATTTATACAAATTGGCATGACCAGTTTATTGAAAGTGTAATAACAGAAGAACAAATACCTGCACTTTTAGCAAAAATTCTAAATGATATTTATAGTGAAGGAAAAAATCTTGATGAGAAACAGAACATTAGTAAAAATATTATAGAACGAGTTAATGAAAGGTTAGCTCAAGGCAAGTATATACTCGAAACTAAATATCAGACTTGGCTTACCAATTTTGGGATTTTCGATTTAAATACAAAAAGCCTACGTGGAGTGGCACCTGTGGATAGTAGAAAAACACCACTTGGTTTAAATGGAGAAGGATTAGATTTATTAATATCAAATTTTAATTCGTATGAAAAAGATTATTTAAAAAGGTGCAAAGATTTTTTTGATTGGCTTGACAACATTTTCAATAGTAAGGAAGAAAGTAGTAAAGTTGAAGGGTTAAAGCCAGGTCGAAGTACATCAAGTTTATACTTTAGTGATAAGTATATGCAAAAACAAAACAATACATTTTCGGCTGAAAATTCTAATGAAGGAATATTACACGTTCTTTTTTATATAGCGTTATTTATAAGCAATAAAACTCCAGATTTTTTTGCTATAGATAATATCGAAACGGCTTTAAATCCAAGGTTGTGTCAAGAGCTGATTAAAGAATTAACTAAGTTGTCAAAAGAAAGGGGAAAACAAGTTTTAATTACAACACACAATCCGGCTGTATTAGATGGACTAAATCTTTTAGATGACGAACAAAGGTTATTCGAAGTTTATAGAAACAGTAATGGTCACACAAAAACGAGAAGAATAAAATTCAAATCAGATTTAAGCGATAAAAAATATAAGCTATCTGAAATGTGGTTAAAAGGTCAATTAGGAGCTGTACCTAAAAATTTTTAACCATGCGAATAGGTGTTATTTCTGAAGGTCATGCAGACAGAGCAGTTATTTTGAATATTTTAGTAGGGGTTCTTAAAATTGACGCATCTGATGTAATTTCTCTTCGACCGATTTATGAAAAAGATGAAACTGATAAAGCACTTAATAATCCTTTAACCAAAAGCTCCTATTCAGTTATTAAAGAAGAGTGTGAAAGCAAAAATCTTATCGATGGATTTCTATCTATTGAAAGTCAGGATTTCATAGTTATACATATAGATACAGCAGAAGCAGATAAATATGGTGTTGATAGACCAGATAAAAATGACAATAACTATTGCGAAAAATTAAGACAGAAAGTAGTTAATCAAATTAATTCATGGCTTGCTAATGATTATTCTGCTAAATTATTATATGCAATTGCCATAGAAGAAATCGATGCTTGGGTTTTAACAGTTTATGAAAATAGAAATTCGGTTCTAATAGTAGATGCAAAAAAAAGACTTAAGCATGTTTTAAAGCAAAAGAGTATAAAATATATTCAAGATGTTTTTGAATATTATTGGAGTATAAGTAAACCTTTGTCTAGAGGGAAGGATTTAGATTCAGCAGTTTTCACAAAACATAATTGCAGCTTACACTTATTCGTTGAAGAAGTAAAAGACAAAATCGCTTCTAAACTTATCTAATACAGGTTTACAAAAAATTTAGAATTAATACTTCGTTGCCTAATTTATATTCTTTACTTCCAATGGCTGCCGGATTGAAGCGAATACCCCGCTGAAGATTTGTGCGTCAGCTGTTGTGGCGGAGTAGCAGCGTAAAGCCGGAACTGCGGTTGATAGTACTACTATAGTTCACAGCCCCAAATAATAATTGGTCAATTTGGTAATTCGGCAATGTGTTGTTTTCTTCATTTACAATTCGCTTTAGTTTTTGAATATAAGATTGCTTCGCCGCTCCCCTCGCAATGACGAAAACCTTCTCGCAACAACGCGTTAAATGTGCATAACGCTAATGGCTGAAAGCTAAAAGCCAACAGCTAATATTTATCTTTGTAGGATGCCTTCGAAGCAAGAACAATTACAAAAATTCAACACAGAATATAACAGGTTAAACGAGCAGCAGAAACGTGCGGTAGATACCATTGAAGGTCCGGTAATGGTGATTGCAGGACCGGGCACGGGCAAAACGCAGATACTCTCGGCACGCATCGGCAAAATATTGCTGGATACAGATACGCAGCCGCAAAATATTCTTTGCCTTACCTACACAGATGCCGGCGTTATTGCCATGCGCAAACGCATTCTTGATTTTATTGGCGCCGATGCTTACAAGGTGAACATTTATACATTTCATGCTTTTTGCAATGATGTGATACAGGATAATCTTGGCTTGTTTGAAAAGAATGCGCTTGACCCGGTGAGCGATTTACAACGCATAGATTTATTTAAACAACTGATAGATTCATTTCCAAAAGGGCATGCGCTGAAAAGATATCGCGGCGATGTGTATTACGAGATAAATAATTTGCAAAGTTTGTTCAGCACAATGAAGCGTGAAGGCTGGAACCCAACGTTTATTAATGAACGTATAAGCGCTTATATAAATTCTTTGACACAGCGTGATGAATACATTGCGAAACGTGCAACAGGCAATTTTAAAAAAGGCGATGTGCGTACGGATAAGATTGCTGAAGAAACAGAACGTATGGAAAGGTTGCGGGCTGCGGTGAATGAATTTGATAATTTTCAGCAGCTGATGCGCAGCAAAAATTTGTATGATTTTGATGACATGATCAACTGGGTGATCAAGGCTTTTGAAGAGAATCCGAATTTGTTGTTGCGTTACCAGGAACAGTTCTTATATATTTTGGTGGATGAATACCAGGATACCAGTGGTACGCAAAACCGTTTGGTGGAATTGCTGATCAATTATTGGGATAAACCGAACGTGTTTGTGGTGGGTGATGATGACCAGAGTATCTATCGTTTCCAGGGTGCGAATGTGGAGAACATGATGAGCTTTGCGAACAGTTATAAAAATGATCTGCTCACGGTTGTGCTGACGAACAATTACCGGTCAACGCAAGGCATACTGAATGTTTCAAAAACAATTATTGATAAGAACAAAGAAAGGCTGATACGAAAGATCGAAGGATTGAGTAAAGAACTTGTTTCGTCGGACGATACCATAAAACATCTTACACACAAGCCGATCATTTATAATTATGAAACGCAGCGTCATGAAATGATTGGTATAACGCAGCGTGTTGAACAAATTTTAGCTGAAGGCATTGCGCCGAATAAAATCGGTATTATTTATAAAGAGAATAAATATGGTGAAGAGCTGGCGCAATATTTTAAACTGAAAAAAATTCCGTATTACAGCAAACGCAGTTTGAATATTCTGAATATTCCATTTGCAAAAAAGATCATTTCTGTTTTAAGGTATTTATCGTTTGAACATGATATTCCGTACAGCGGCGATGAATTGTTGTTCGAGATTTTGCATTATGATTGGTTCAATATTCCGCCGATAGAAGTTGCAAGGGTGAGTATTGAAGTGGCCGATAAACAATACAGTGAGAACAAAACTTCTATTCGTAAAACTTTGTATGAACGCAGCAAACAACCTGTTCGCGATTTGTTTACGCAAGGCATGAATGAACCATTAAGGAAAGCAAGTGAAGCAATAGAAACATTAATTTCAAAAGTGCCGAATGTAACGCTGCAATCTTTGTTTGAATGTATTATTCGTGAAGCAGGCGTGTTGAGTTTTATCATGAAAAGTGATGATAAGATATGGTTGTTGCAGGTACTTACAGGCTTATTTGATTTTATAAAAGAAGAAACGCATCGCAATCCTAATCTTGATTTAAAGCAACTCATCAAGTTGTTTGATTTGATGGAAAGTGAAAATCTTTCGTTGCCATTGGTTGAAGTAAGCGGCAATGATAAAGGTGTGAATTTATTAACCGCACATGGCAGTAAAGGTTTGGAGTTTGAATATGTATTTTTTGCAGGCGCAAATGCAACGATGTGGGAGAAGAAACGCAAGCCTTTTGGTGGCTATAAATTTCCGGATAATATTTTTACTTCAGTCGCTGCAAATGATGATGGTTCAGATGAAGAGCTAAGAAGATTATTTTATGTAGCGTTAACACGTGCAGAACAAAATCTTTTTATCTCTTATTGTTGTTTTAAAAATGACGGAAAAGAATTAGAGCCGTCAATGTTCATTGCAGAAATTTTAGATTCGCATGAACTGCAAACAGAAAAGGTTTTTATTGATGCTGATACGGAAGCTGCGTTTCAAAGTTTACAATTTGAAACAGAAGTAAAACCAGAGATTGAAAAGATAGAAACAGAATACATCAACAGTTTGCTGGAAAGATTTGTGATGAATGTTACGGCGCTGAACAATTATTTAAAATGTCCGCTGGAATTTTATTTTAAAAATCTCATTCGCATCCCTTCACCAAAGAATGAGAATACAGAGTTTGGTTCTGCGGTGCATTATGCGTTGGAACAGTTGTTTAGGAAGATGCAGAATCAGGATGCAAGTTACAAGTTGCAAGATGCAAGTAAACCAGCAACCGGTAACCAGCAACCAGCATACCAGAACGGTTTTCCATCTAAAGAAGAATTTATAAAAGATTTTAGCTGGTTCATGCATCGCCATAGAGAAAGCTTTACGAAAGAACAATTTGCAAGACGCTTGGAATATGGCGAAGATGTTTTAAGTAATTACTATGATAAATATTTATATGGCTGGAACAAGATCGTTGCGCTGGAACGCAACATTAAAGGCGTTGTTGTTGAAGGTGTGCCATTAAAAGGTAAACTGGATAAACTCGAATTTAATGGTAAAGAAGTAAATGTAGTTGATTACAAAACCGGTAATCCTGATAATAGCAAAGACAAACTAAAAGCGCCTAATCCTGATATTGAAAATGGCGGTGATTATTGGCGGCAGGCTGTGTTCTATAAAATTCTTTTAGATAATCATAACAGAGATTGGAAAGCGGTGAGCAGTGAGTTTGATTTCATCGAACCCAACAATAAAAAGGAATATAAAAAAATAAAGCTGTTTATAACACCGGAAGATATTGGCATAGTAAAAGCGCAAATAAAAACAGCCTGGGATAAAATACAGTCGCACGATTTTTATACGGGCTGCGGCAAACCAGATTGCCATTGGTGTGAATTTGTGAAGACGAATAACATGGCGGTGGCTTTACATGAAATACCAAACGAGGAAGAAGTGTGAACTTAAATTTTGTGGATTTATGCATTAACAAGATTAATCCTGCAAATCTGTTAATCCTTTTAATCCTGGTTCAGACAAGATTGAAAGCAATTATGTTTGCAGCTTCTTAATCACATGAAAAGAAATCTTCTAAGTTTCCTTATTATTTTATTAATCTTTCAAATTCAGGTTCAGACTTTAACATCATGCGCCAATATCGTTCCTCCAAACGGCGGCCCAAGAGATACTTTGGCGCCGGTGTTAATTAAAGCAGTACCGGTTGATTCGGCAATTCATTTCAATGCAAATAAAATAACGCTTACGTTTAATGAATATGTACAGTTAGACCAGCAGTTATTGCAATCAGTTGTTACCTCGCCTAATCCTGTGCAATCGCCTTTCATAGAAAGCAAACTGCAAAGCGTAACCATTCGTTTAAAAGATTCACTTCAGCCAAATACAACCTATTCTATCAATTTTGGCAAAGCTATTAAAGATGTAAATGAGGGTAATCCGTATAAAAACTTTACGTACGTTTTTTCAACAGGAAAGAATATTGCCGGCGGTGAGCTTAATGGCAAAGTGCAATTAGCAGAAACAGGATTATCAGACTCAACATTAA
>CAZZXW010000031.1:12007-15467 GCA_964658095.1 uncultured Parafilimonas sp.
GCCGGTCGATTTAATTTCAAATACCTGGCTTATGGTAAATACAATGTGTATGTTTTACCGAACGATTATACAAAAAAATATGATGACAGTACTAAGACATTTGCTTTTTTAAATGATCCTGTAACTATTGACAGCACTGCATCACAATCTTTGCTCATGTATGCATACAATCAATATCCGCAGAATAAAAGTGGTGGTGCTGCAGGGCCAATTAACAATCCGCCATCATCACCAAAAAAGAAACCGGTTGATACAACAAAAGCAATAACGCTTGCCACTAATCTTCAAAAAGGTGAGCAGGATTTGTTAGGTAATCTTGTTCTTGTTTTGTCTAAACCTATACAGCATTTTGATTCTTCCAAATTAAGTTTTACTGATACAAATTTTCATGCAATAACAAATTATAAAATCGTTGTTGATACATCTGCCACAAAATTTATATTTCAATATCCATGGAAGGAAGAACAATATTTTAAACTGGTAATTCAGAAAGATGCGTTTACTGACAGCAGCGGAAAAACACTTGCTAAAAATGATACGCTGAAATTTAAAACAAGCAGTGAAAGCGCTTATGGCAGCATTCGTTTACGGTTTAACAATCTTCCGCTTGATAAAAACCCTGTACTGCAGTTATTGCAAAACAATATCATCGTTGATTCTGTTGCCTTAACCACAACAGAGTTTTACCGCAGGTTATATAAACCTGGTGATTATAATTTAAGAATTTTGTATGATGATGATAAAAACATGACATGGACACCCGGAAATTTTGATCTAAAAAAGCAACCGGAGATTGTTATAAATATTCCACGCAAACTAACTATTAAACAAAACTGGGATAACGAGGTGAATGTGAATTTGTAAGTAAGGCTCTAACTTATCATTCATCAAACAGCATTTTGTAATTTTGCATAATGCAGTTCTCTTCTTCGCTTTTAGAAAATGCAGTGAATGAATTTGCGCGGCTGCCAGGTATTGGCAAAAAAACAGCCTTGCGCATGGTGTTACATTTATTGAAACAAGATGAATCAACCACAGAAAATTTTGCTGAAACGATTGCTAAAATGCGTAAGGAAATAAAATTTTGCCAGCGTTGTTTTAATGTAAGTGATGCAGACTTTTGTTCCATCTGTGCAAACTCATTGCGCAATCAAAGAATTATTTGCGTAGTTGAAAATATACGTGATGTGATATCGATTGAAAACACGCAACAATTCAGCGGCACCTATCATATTTTAGGTGGCATAATTTCTCCGCTTGATGGCATTGGCCCTGATCAATTAAACATTGAATCATTAGTTAACCGCATTCAAAAAGAACAAACAGAAGAATTGATTTTTGCATTAAGCCCAAACATTCAGGGCGATACCACGATATATTATATTCAGAAAAAAATACAACAATTCAATTGCCGCGTTACTACAATTGCCCGCGGCATTGCATTTGGCGGAGAACTTGAATATGCTGATGAATTAACACTTGGAAGAAGTTTGCAAAACCGTATGCCTGTTGACAGGTATATTGCTCATTAGTGTAATCATTTGCATTTCCGGTTTTCTTATTTTACTTTTGTAATAGTTAAGGCGGATTTGTTTATTGTTCGGCCAGCATTCGGAACTAATAAACGCAACTACCACAAGTTTCTACGTTTAAGTTTTGATTGATTTTTTTGCTTCGCAATTTTACAAGCCGCTTCTTATTCAACTATAATTTTTATGTATGAAGATAAATGAGCTTTTACAGCAGCGCATCTTAATTATTGATGGTGCAATGGGCACCATGATTCAGCGGTACAAATTATCTGAAGCAGATTACCGGGGTGAATGTTTTAAAAACTGGGCTTCGGACATAAAAGGCAATAATGATTTACTATGCTTAACGCAGCCCAACATCATTAAAGAAATACATAAACAATATTTAGATGCCGGTGCTGACATTATTGAAACCAATACATTCAATGCGCAAAAAGTTTCGCTGGCTGATTATGGCATGCAATCACTGGCTTATGAAATAAATTTAGAAGCAGCAAAAATTGCAAGAGCTGCTGTTAATGAATTTTTTGCTTCATATAATAGCGATGACAGAACAACAGCTTATGTTGCCGGAGCTATCGGTCCAATGAATAAAACATTATCACTTTCTCCTGATGTAAATAATCCTGGTTACCGGGCTTTAACTTTTGATGAAGCAATGGAAGCATATTATGAGCAGGTGAAAGGCCTTGTTGATGGTGGTGTTGATGTATTATTGATCGAAACAATCTTTGATACTTTAAATGCAAAGGCTGCCATCTTCGCCATAAAAAAATATTTCCGTGATGTAAAGAAAGAACCATTGCCCATCATGATCAGCGGAACCATTACAGATGCCAGCGGCAGAACATTAAGCGGCCAAACGCTTGAAGCATTTTATACTTCAATCATGCATGCAAAACCATTAAGTGTTGGCTTGAATTGTGCGCTTGGTGCAAAAGAAATGCGGCCGCATGTTGAAGAGCTTTCACAGCTTGCTTCATGTTATGTTTCTGCTTATCCAAATGCCGGTTTGCCTAATGCAATGGGTGAATATGATGAGCAGCCTGAAGACACTGCACATCATATCGAAGAGTGGGCGAATGAAGGTTTTGTAAATATTGTTGGCGGATGTTGCGGCACAACACCAGATCATATCCGTGCTATGAAAGATCATGTAAAAAATTTACAACCAAGATTGCTGCCGGAAATAGCAGAAGTATTTGTTTAACACTAATCTTTGATATCACAATTTGTGATATCAAAAGTTTTTATATGGAACAAGAGCGCAGCATTCAAAAAACAGAATATTCAGAGAACGAAATTGTAGATAAAATTTATTTTATCCGAAGCCAGAAAGTAATGCTTGACAAAGATTTGGCTGAAATGTATGGTGTATCAACATCTCAATTAAACCAGGCAGTAAGTAGAAATATTTCCAGGTTTCCCGACGATTTTATGTTTCAGCTTAATGAACTTGAATTCAAATCTTTGATATTGCAAATTGCAATATCAAAAACAGAGAAAAGAGGCGGTACCCGCAAACTTCCTTTTGCTTTTACTGAACAAGGCGTTGCTATGCTTTCATCGGTGCTTCGGTCTGAAAGAGCCATACAGGTCAATATCCAAATTATTCGCGTTTATATAAAAATGAAGGAGCTTCTTCTTGATAATAAAGACTTGTGGTTAAAAATAGAAAAGATAGAACAGTCGCTTATTAAAAAAGATGAAGAAGTTAAAGCCATTTTTAAAATACTTAAAGACTTATTGACTCACGAAGAAAAACCCCGGAATGAAATTGGATTTCTTACCGGCAGGAACAAAAACTCGAAATGAATTCCAAATCAATACAACCATATTTAAAATTAAGCGGGCTTGAGCCTTTAACGGTTCGCCCTGAATCAAACTTTGTAAACATTGGTGAACGTACCAACGTTACGGGTTCAAAA
>CAZZXW010000032.1:0-15447 GCA_964658095.1 uncultured Parafilimonas sp.
CTGGTAAATCTTGTGGTAGTGGCAGAGGGTTATCAACCGGATCCGAATTCTGAATTAAAAGGTGCCAATGAAGTTGTAAGGCTAATTGAAAAAAGATTAACAGGCTTTGAAACAAGGGTTACTATATTAGGGCATATACAAAGAGGCGGCCCGCCAACATGTATTGACCGTTTTATTGCAAGCCGCATGGGTTATCATGCAGTGCAGTGTTTAATAGAAGGCAGGCACAATGTAATGGTAGGAATTTTGCATGACGATATGCATTATACACCACTCGAAATCGCTATTCGCGAAAAACAAAGAATTGGTGATGACTGGCTGAACATTGTTAAGATCTTAGCCAGTTAATTATCCAAATCATAAAAAAAAATTAATGTCAGAAGCAGTAGAAAAATATCTTCATAAAGAAATGGATAAACAGGCAGGTATTGAACATACATTTCACCGTACTAAGATTGTTGCTACAGTTGGGCCTGCATGCGATACATATGAAAAGTTGCTTGAAATTGTAAAGGCTGGTGTAAATGTTTTGCGATTAAATTTTTCTCATGGTACACATGAAGACAAAGAAAAAATTATTGGCCTGATTAACAGGATGAATGTTGAAGAGCCATTCAATGTTTCTATACTGGCAGATTTACAAGGGCCAAAATTAAGAGTGGGTGATATAGAAAATGGTTCGCTTAAAATAGATACTTCAGACATACTCACTTTTACTTCAAAAGAAAAAGTCATTGGCAACAAAGAAAGAATTTATGTGTCTTATCCAAATTTACATGTTGATGTAAAAGTTGGTGATAAGATATTGATTGATGATGGTAAAATTGAAGTAGTGGTTGTAGAAATTACGCCGGAAGAAGAAGTAAAAGTGGTTGTTACTTATGGTGGAATACTGTTGCCAAAAAAAGGTGTGAATCTTCCTGATACTGAAATTTCTTTACCTGCGCTTACTGAAAAAGATTTAGCTGATCTTGCTTTTATAATTGATCATAAGGTTGACTGGATCGCTCTTTCATTTGTAAGAAAAGCAGAAGATATCATTGACCTTAAACATCGCCTTGCAGAAAAAAATTGTTTTAGTAAAGTAATTGCAAAGATTGAAATGCCGTCTGCTTTAAAAGATTTGCGAAATATAATTTTAGAGTCAGATGCAATAATGGTAGCACGTGGTGATCTTGGTGTTGAATTACCTGTAGAAAAGGTTCCTATGGCACAACGGGAGATTATCCGTAAGTCTATTCATCGTGCAAAACCTGTTATAGTTGCTACGCAAATGATGGAAAGTATGATTGATCATGTTAAGCCAAACCGAAGTGAAATTACTGATGTTGCCAATGCAGTTTTAGAAGGTGCAGATGCGGTAATGTTAAGTGCGGAAACAGCTACCGGAAAGCATCCGGCACTTGTGGTAGAAACCATGCGGCGCATAATACTTGAAGTTGAAAGAACGGAATATCGTTATAATCGTGAAGAAGATTTAAAGCCACTGGCACATTCTCCATCTTTTTTAAGTGATGCCATTTGTTATAATGCCTGCAAAATTGCAAAAGATGTGAACGCAGAGGCCTTAATAGGAATGACGCAAACCGGATATACTGCGTTTATGTTAAGCAGTTACAGGCCGCGTTC
Organism: uncultured Parafilimonas sp.; assembly: GCA_964658095.1. Classification (GTDB taxonomy): domain Bacteria; phylum Bacteroidota; class Bacteroidia; order Chitinophagales; family Chitinophagaceae; genus Parafilimonas. Next base: position 1,630 of record CAZZXW010000032.1, read on the forward strand.
ACCTTTGTATATTTTTACCAAGCAAAGATCACTTGTAAACCAGTTAAGTTTAAGCTGGGGTGTAAGAGCATTTTATTATAACGAAGAAATTAGTTTGGATGATATTGTATTTGACCAGATACATATTTTGCAGGAACGTGGTTTTGTAAAAAAAGGCGATATTGTTATTAACACAGGCAGCACGCCTGTGCATTTGCATCTGCCAACTAATGTTTTAAAGATCACAATGGTTGAATAAATTTTTTGCTGCATCCTGGAGTTTTAACGCCGCAACATCACACCACAAAGCTCAACTATTATCTTTACCAACTTATGGCAGAAGAAAAATCATTAAATTTTTTAGAAGAGATTATTGAAAACGATTTAAATGCAGCCCGTTATAAACAGGTTGTTACACGTTTTCCGCCAGAACCTAATGGTTACCTGCACATGGGCCATGCTGCAAGCATTTGTTTAAATTTTGGGCTCACAAAAAAATATGGTGGCTACACAAACCTGCGTTTTGATGATACCAATCCATCAACTGAAGAAACAGAATATGTTGAAAGCATAAAAAAAGATGTGCAATGGCTGGGCTTTGAGTGGAAGAATGAGCTGTATGCTTCTGATTATTTTGAAGAGTTATATCTTTTTGCAATTAAGTTGATAAGAAAAGGTTATGCTTATGTTGATGACAGCAACAGTGAAACAATTGCAGCTGAAAAAGGAACGCCAACGCAACCTGGTGTTAACAGCAAATACCGCGACAGAAGTGTTGAAGAAAACCTGCAGTTATTTGAAGATATGAAGGCAGGTAAGTATGCTGATGGTGAAAAAGTGTTACGTGCAAAAATTGATATGGCGCATATTAATATGCTAATGCGTGATCCTGTTATGTATCGCATTAAACATGCGCATCATCACCGCACCGGAGATAAATGGTGCATCTATCCAATGTATGATTTTGCACATGGCCAAAGCGATTCTATTGAACACGTGACGCACAGCATTTGTACTTTAGAATTTGTGCCGCATCGTGAACTGTATGATTGGTTTATTGAGAAACTTGATATTTATCCGTCACATCAATATGAATTTGCGAGAAGAAATTTAAGTTATACGGTGATGAGTAAACGCAAGTTGCTGCAACTGGTGAATGATAAATATGTTGATGGATGGGATGATCCGCGAATGCCAACAATCAGTGGCTTGCGCAGAAGAGGTTTTACGCCTGCATCTATCAGGGATTTTTGTGACCGTGCCGGTATTGCAAAAAGAGAAAATGTTACTGAATTAAACCTGCTTGAATTTTGTGTACGTGAAGATCTGAACAAGATCGCCTTGCGCAGAATGGTTGTCTTTGATCCTTTAAAAATTGTACTTACGAATTATACAAACGAAAACGAATTTGTGAGTGTTGAAGATAATCCTGAAGATGCAAACGGAAGTTTTAGGGAAGTGCCTTTCACTAAAGAATTATATATAGAACAGGAAGATTTTATGGAACATCCGCCAAAAAAATTCTTCAGATTATTTCCTGGTGGCATGGTACGTTTAAAAGGCGCTTACATTGTTAAATGTGATGAAGTGGTGAAGGATGAAAACGGTAATATTATTCAATTGAATTGCACCTATCTTCCTGAAAGTAAAAGCGGCAGCGATACATCAAACATAAAAGTAAAAGGCACACTGCATTGGGTAAGCATTCAACATGCAACCGAAATAAAATTAAATTTATACGACAGGTTATTTAAAGCAGAAGATCCTTCAAACGAAGAAGGTGATTTTAAGAATTATATTAATCCTGATTCATTACACGTTATAGAAACTGTTTATGCAGAACCAGCTTTAAAAAATGCAAAGGCAGATGAGCGTTACCAGTTTTTACGTAAAGGATATTTTACGTTAGATAGAGAATCGCCTGCTGATAAACCAGTTTTTAACAGGACTGTTACTCTGAAAGATAACTGGACAAAATAATCATTTGTTGTTAAATCATCAATTGCAAAAACTTTAAATCAAGCCAGCGATTGAACTTATAGCCAACTTCTTTAAAGTGCGCTGTTTCAACAAAACCAAATTGTTTATGTAATGCAAGGCTGGCTTCGTTATCAGCAACAATGCCTGCAATAATTGTATGCAGTCCCATTTGTTTTGCAGCATCAATTAAAGGCTGCAACAATAATTTACCAATGCCTTTGCCACGACAATCTGCTTTCACATATACAGAATTTTCAACAGAAAACTGGTAAGCCTGCCAGTTTCTGAATTGGCCAAATGTGCTAAAGCCAACTATCACTTCATTTTCTTCAGCAATAAATACAGGAAAATTTTTCTCTTGCTTTTCTGCAAACCAGGCTTCACGCATTTCTATTGTTTGCGGCTCATATTGAAATATTGCGGTGCTGTTTGCAATAATCTCGTTATAAATTTCAAGTGTTTGCTGCAAATCATTTTCAGTTGCATTCCTAATTGTAATCATACAATTTATATTGAATCAGGAAATAATGTAGGAAAAAAAGGTTCAGCTAACCTGCGTTTAAAGGTTTTAATAAGTTCAATATCTTTTACGCCGGATGTTACTTCAAACTTGCTGTTTATATCAATGGCAAAAAGGTCTTTAGCTGCTTTTTCTTTTTCAAAAAGCTTTAATTCTTCAACATCATTCGGCCCGATTCCACCAGCTAAAAAAAATGGCTTTTTTATTTCTACATCTTTGAGCAACTTCCAGTCAAACTTTTTACCGCCACCGCCATACTTTGGGCTTTCCGTATCAAACATAAACATGTCTGCCACTTCATAATAGTCTTTTATCTTCCATTCAACATTATCATTATCAGATAAACGAAACACTTTTATTATGCTGATGTAATTTGCAATTTTCTCGCAATATCTTGGCGATTCATCGCCGTGCAACTGCACCAGGTACAAGCCACATTCATCAACGGTTCTTAATAACTCATCAGGATCTTCATTCACAAAAATTCCAACCTTATTTATTTTGCCGCGTATTTTTTTTATAGTGGTTGCAGGCATGCTTTTATACACATATCGCGGTGAACGCGGATAGAAATTAAATCCTGCAAACTCAATCCCAAGTTCATTAAGCTGGCGAACCTGGTTTACATTAGTTAAGCCGCATACTTTAATTCTCATTTTAATTTTGCCTTTAGCCTTTTCATAAAATCAGCAAAAGCAATCGCAGGATTTGGTTGTTTCATAAAATATTCACCAATTAAAAAACCTTTAAAGCCAAGTTTATATAAGTCAACAATTGTGTCTGCATTATTTATCCCGCTTTCAGAGATGGCAGGTTTATCTGCAGGTATTTTTTTGAACAGTTGCACAGAAGTTTGTACGTCTGTTTCAAAAGTATCAAGATTACGATTATTGATTCCAATAATATCAATTTCATCAATTATATAATCAATTTCTTTTTCCGAATGAATCTCGAGCAACACTTCAAGCTTTAACTCTTTTGCTTTTTTTGCCAGTGCTGTTGTTTGCTGCTTTGATAAACATGCCGCAATTAAAAGTATAACATCTGCGCCATAACTTTTAGCTTCATACAATTGAAATTCATCAATAATAAAATCTTTTCTTAATAAAGGAATATCTACTTCAAGCCTTGCAATTTTCAACTCTTCAATTTCACCTCCAAAAAAATCTTTATCAGTTAAAATTGAAATACCTGCAGCATGATGTTCTTCATAATCCGGTACTACTTCAGAAATATGTATGTGTTCATTCATCCATCCTTTTGACGGAGATTTTCTTTTGAATTCTGCTATAATGCCACCATGCTTTGTGTTGTTTAACGCATCTTTTAAAGAATAGCATTGCCTGTCAAAATCATTACTCATGAACTTTAAAAAATCAATGTCCATGATCGCTTTTTTTTCAGCGACTTCTTTTTTCTTTTGTGCAATTATTGTTTCAAGAATATTCATTGCAAGCTGATTAATTTTTGTAAGCAGTTATAAGCGCTTCCTGATTCTAAACTTTCAACTGAAGCATTATAAGCATCTTCATAACTAATATAATTACCTGTGCATTGTAATGCCATTGCCGCATTTGCCAGCACCACTGCGTTCTGCGACCATGTGCCTTCTCTTTTCAAAATGCTCAAAAATATTTTGGCTGATTCTTCTGCACTTCCGCCACCATAAATATCTGTAGGCTCAACAAAACGTTTACCTAATTCAATCGGTGTTTTTATTTGCTCGCCTTCATTTGTTATAACTTTTGTATCTGTTGTAAGCGAAATTTCATCATAGCCATCAAGCGTATGAATGATAGTAAACGCTTTGCTGCTTTGTTGTAAAACATAATTATAAATTCTTGCCATTTCTAAATTGTAAACGCCAATCATTTGATATGTTGGTGCAGCAGGGTTTACCAGCGGGCCAAGCATATTAAAGAATGTTCTCAAGCCAAAATTCTTACGGATCGGCGCAACAGTTTTTAAAGCTGGATGAAATAGTGGCGCATGCATAAAACATATATTAGCTTGATCTAATTCTGCTTTTAATTTTGAATTTTCATTTTTAAAAGTATAACCTAATTGCTCCATCACATTGGATGAGCCGCTGATTGAAGTGGCACCATAATTACCATGCTTTGCAATTTTCTGACCAGCACCTGCAGCAACAAAACAGGCAAGCGTTGAAATATTAAATGTATTTTTTCCATCACCACCGGTACCTACAATATCAAGTGTTTTATAGTCGCTCAAATCAGCTTTTACACAAAGCTCAAGCAACGCATCACGAAAACCTTGTAGCTCTTCAATGGTGATACTGCGCATTAAAAAAACCGTTACAAAAGCCGCGACTTCTGTATCGTTATACATGCTTTTAGAAATATTCATTAATACTTCTTTCGCATCGCTTCGCGTTAACGTTTTGTATTCAAAAAGATATTGTAAGATTTTTTTCATCACTATTGTTTTAGCCAGTTCCTCATTATTATTTCTCCGCCCGGCGTTAATATACTTTCAGGATGAAACTGTACGCCCTGCACATCATACTTTTTATGTTGCAATGCCATGATATAACCATTCTCATCTTCTGCAGTTATTTCAAGTTCGTCAGGGAAATTTTCTTTGCTTATGATCCATGAATGATAACGGCCTGCAGGAAATGTTTCATCAAGACCATTGAATAAATTACTGTTTACGGTTAACTGTTCACTGTTAACCGTTTTCATTTCAGTTGCCACGCCATGATACACAGTTGCAAGATTTTCAAGCGTGCCACCAAATGCTTCGCCAATTGCCTGGTGGCCAAGGCAAACACCCAGTATAGATTTTGTCGCTGCATATTCTTTTATTAAAGGCAACAACAATCCTGCTTCAACAGGAATGCCGGGCCCTGGTGATAAAATTATTTTATCGTATTGCTGAACATCTTCTAATGCAATTTTATCATTACGATATACATCTACTTTTTCATGTGTTATTTTTTCAACTAAATGAACAAGGTTATACGTAAAAGAATCATAGTTATCAAACACCAATATTTTCATCATTATAATTTAATTCAAAACTTATAACTGCGTTGCCATTTCAATTGCTTTCTTTAAAGCACCTAATTTATTATTTACTTCCTGTAATTCATTTTCAGGTTGCGAAGCTGCCACAATGCCTGCGCCTGCCTGGTAATGCAAGGTGTTGTGTTTACTTAAAAATGTGCGTATCATTATTGCCTGGTTGCAACTTCCGTCAAAACCCATAAAGCCAATACAGCCTGCATAATAACCACGAATTGTTGGTTCATATTTATCAATTAATTGCATGGCTTTAATTTTTGGTGCGCCGCTTAAGGTGCCTTGCGGAAACGTAAGTGCGAGTAACGTGAAAGGGTTTGTATTATCTCGAACTTTGCCGCATACTTCACTTACCAAATGAATTACATGAGAATACAAATGCACCTGCCTGAAATAATGCACGCTTACATCATCACAACACCGGCTTAAATCATTTCTTGCCAAATCAACCAGCATGGTGTGTTCTGCATTTTCTTTTGCATCTTTTAAAAGTTGTTCGGTAAGTTGTTTATCGTTTGCTTCATTGCCTGTGCGCTTAAAAGTGCCGGCGATTGGATGCACGATGGCTTTGCCATTCTTAATAATTAATTGAGATTCCGGGCTTGAACCCATCAACTTATAATCGCCGTAATCAAAATAAAACAAATACGGCGAAGGATTTATACTGCGCAAACCACGATATACATTAAACTCGTCACCTATAAATTTCTGATTATACCTTCTGCTTAACACGATTTGAAATACATCGCCGCGCAAACAACTTTTAATTCCTTTTTGCACTATGCTCTTATAATCTTCATCCTGCATATTTGCTGTTTCTTCATCCTTTATTTTAAAAGGATAAACCGGGATGTTCTTGCTGGTGATAAGTGATTCGATCAATTCAAATTCACTTGTCAGGTCTTTGATGATGTTTTCACACAAATACATTTCATCTTTAAAATGATTGATTGCAATAACATATTGATACAGGCGATAACGCATCAAAGGAATTTCAACTTGTTCTTTAAGTAAATTTTTTGATGAGCGTAATTGTATGTTTTCAAAAAACTGAACGGCATCATAACTGCAATAACCAAATACACCTTGCGCAATTTTTACATTGCTATCATCAATTGTATTTAATTGAAACTGCTGCATAAATTGCCATAATAATTCGGGCACATTTGTGTTTGCATCCAATGATTTTTTTTCAGGATTTTGATTTGGATATTTTAGTTCTATAAGATTAAAATTCCTGATCTCTATGCCCGCAATTGCATTAATGCCGATATACGAAAAACTATTTTCTGCAGAATTATTATCAGCGCTTTCAAGCAAAATGGTATCCCGAAACCTGTCGCGTAAACGCAGATAAATGCCAACCGGCGTATAAACATCTGACAGCATTTTTTTATAACGCGTTTCTATGTGTATTTTCTTCATTCGGTAATAATTAAAAAAAAACCCCGACTATGTCGAGGCTACAATACTATATAAGCAATGCATTACAAGCCCCGTACGAAGTTTGAATGCCACCACCAGTTAATATTTAAAATTCTTGTCATTGCGATGCAATATGTGTAACAAAATTCAAATAACAAAATATTTAAACAACACATCGCTAATCAGGCTAAAGAGTTAGCATTTGTTTAGATTAAGATTATTGTCAGCAGATTATCTTTACGGCTTCAAGATAAATTATCTGGCTAAAAAAATTCTTAAAATATTCCTGCGTATTATAGTTGGCTTGCTGGCTTTTATTCTTCTTATATGGCTGCTTATACAAACAGCACCTGTTCAGAATTACATCATAAAAAAACTAACCACAAAACTTTCAAAAGACCTTAATACAACAGTTAAGATTGGAAGTGTTGATTTTTCTTTATTTGATAAAATGGATCTGAATAATACCCTTGTTTTAGATCAGCATAAAGACACTTTACTTAAAGCAGGTTCTTTAAAACTGCGCATTACCGATTGGTTTTTTTTAAAGCAGGATATTGAACTAAAATACATTGGCCTTGAAGATGCGGTTATTAATCAATGGCGCACAGATTCTGTTTGGAACTACCAGTTTATTATTGATCATTTTTCTCAACCTAAATCAAAAACACACAGTAAAAAAATTGTACTAAAAGTTCAAAAAATTGATCTTAAAAATGTTGTATACAACAAGCATGATGAATGGCTTGGGCAAAACGCTGTATTAAAAACCAGCAGCTTTTTGCTTGATGCAGATAACATTGATATAAGCCAGAATCTTCTCCTTATTAATTCAATTGATATGGATAAGACTTCTTATGTTACTGAAAAATTTATTGGAAAAAAGCCGTTAACGCAAACAGCACCGGCAAAAGATACCGGCTTATACTTTAACCCATCTAACATGCGGCTGCAGATAACATCTTTAAAAATGAAAGACTGTTCATTTGGCACCGGCGCAAAAGGCGAAGTATCACGCAAAGAAATTTTTGATGGAAAGCACATATTCTTTTCCAATATTTCGGGCGATATAAATAACATTAGTTTTTTAAAAGACACTATTAAAGCAAACGTTAACATAACTGCTGTTGAAAGATCTGGGCTTAAGGTAAAAAAATTGCAAACTGCTTTTAAGCTTACACCGCAAATAATGGAATTTTCAAAACTGCTGCTTAAAATAAATAACAGCACGCTCACTGATTATTACGCCATGCAGTATAAAAATTTTTCAGATGACATGAGCAATTATGTTACGCATGTAAACATGAAAGTTGCATTGCATAACAGCACTGTGTTTACTAATGATGTTGCTTATTTCGCGCCTGGCTTAAAAACATGGAATGAAAAGTTTTTTGTCAATGGGAAATTCAATGGCACTGTATCAAACTTCACAGTAAAAAATATCTTCATTCGCAGCAATGCTAATACGTTTGTTTCGGGTGACCTTGCGGTAAAAGGATTGCCTGATAAAAATGCGGTGACCATTAATCTTGCTCATGCCAACGTTCAAACAAACAGCCGTGAAATAGCTTTTATTGTTCCAAATATTGCAACCGTTAAATCACCTGATCTTGCCGCATTGGGCAACGTTCATTTTATCGGCGACTTCACAGGAACATTGCACAACGTGAATGCGAAAGGCATGCTGGCAAGCGCTTTGGGCGGTATGTCGTTAAATCTTGCGCTTTCGTTTCCTGCGAATGCAGAACCTTTATATAAAGGCACCATAGAAACTCAACAGTTTAATCTTGGTAAATTTTTGCTGGCAAATGATTTAGGCAATGTAAGTTTTAAAGGTGATGTTGAAGGCAGCAGCTTTAAGCTTGATAAAATTGCCACAAAACTAAATGGCAACTTTAGCTCATTAACTTATAAAGATTACACGTATCAAAATCTTACGTTTGATGGTGCGATAAAAAAGAAAAATTTCCAGGGTGATTTTAAATCAGAAGATCCAAATTTTATTTTCACCAGCAACATTGTTGTTGATCTTAATGGTGATGCACCATCATTTAATGTATTGGGCGATTTGGTTACCGCCAATCTTAAATCGCTTAAGCTTTCTAAAGACAGCGTTGCCATTACAGGTTTATTTGATCTTGATTTTAAAGGCCACAACATTGATGATTTTTTGGGTTATGCAAAAATTTTAAATGCAACCATAATACATAACAACCAGCGGCTTGATTTTGATTCGCTTACTTTAACTACATCGCTCGATTCTGCGAATCGTAAAAAACTAATACTTGAAAGCAATGAGTTTGTTGTAACAGTTGAAGGTCAGTATAAAATTCTTGAGTTGCCGCAAAGCTTCCAGGCATTTTTAAATCATTATTATCCTTCTTATATTAATCCATCCAAAACTGCTTTAAGCAATCAGAACTTTGTAGTAAGTATTAACACAGGCAACTTTGATTATTATGCAAAGCTTATTGATTCAAACTTATCAGGCTTTGATAACGCATTTCTTTCAGGAAAAATTAGTACGCTTGGTGGCAATAAGTTCAATCTCGATATAAATATTCCTTCAGCAAAATATAAAAGATATTCTTTGCAGAATGCAAAGTTTACTGGCATTGGTAATGAAGACAGCTTGTTGTTAAATGGTGATATTGGAAAAATTTATTTGAGCGATAGTATGTTTTTTCCCAACACAAAAATATCAGTGCATTCAGCGAATGATCTTTCGCATGTGCAGATATCAACAAGCGCAAACAAAACATTAAATAATGCAGAATTAAATGCTGATGTGCTTACCATGCCTGAAGGTTTAAAAATTAATTTTCATCCTTCCAGCTTTGTATTGAATGATAAACAATGGAACCTGCAAAACCAGGGTGAAGTTGTAATAAGCAAGCAGAATGCTTCAGCAAAAAACATGAAGTTTACGCAAGGCTTCCAGGAAATTTCTATTGAAAGTGTAAATGATAACAACGGTGCATCCAACACACTTGCTGTGCGGCTGAAAGATGTTGACCTGGGTGATATTCTTCCGCTGGTAATTGCAAGGCCGGTTATGGAAGGTATTGCAGGCGGAGATATTTATCTACATAATATTTACACACAATTTAATGCTGATGCGCAATTGCATATTCAGCAATTCAGGTTGAATGATGATTCTATCGGTATTGTTGATGTGGGCGCAAAGTATAATAAAGCCGATGGCAAAATATTATACAATGTAAAAGCCAATGATTTAAACTTTGTGATGAATGCTGACGGCTTATATAACCTGAACGATTCATTGAACAATCCTTTACAAACAACAATTAAGCTTGATCATTCAAAGGTTGGTATCTTAAATACTTTTCTTGGAACCTTGTTTGATAACATTACCGGCCTGGCAACAGGTGAACTTGCTATGCATGGCGATCTTAAAAACATTCATCTTACCGGCCATGCGCATCTTGATAGTGGCGCACTTACTGTAAAATTTACAAAGGTGCGTTACACAATTCCTTCTGCTGATTTTGTTATGACTGAGGATGGAATAAACTTAGGCAGCTTCGATATAAAAGATAAATTCGGCAACACCGGTAATGTGAAAGGCATGTTGTATGAAACGGCTTTTAAAAATAACCGTTATGATATAAACATGTCAACAAACAGGTTGCTGTTGTTTGATACAAAGGCAAAAGACAATGATCATTTTTATGGAAATGTTATTGGTAAAGCAACGCTAAATCTTACTGGTCCGCAGGAAAATCTTCAGATGAATATAACAGGCGAAGCTGTCGATGTTTCTCATATTTATATTCCAACTGATAACAGCAGGCAAAATACAGATGCAGATTATATCATCTTTAAACAATATGGCACACAACCTAAGCCGGTGGTTGCAGCATCAACAAATCTTAATGTAAATCTTGATCTTACAGCAACCAATAAAGCCGTAATTTCTGTTATACTTGATGAACTAACGGGAGATATAATTGAAGCGACCGGTAACGGAAGATTGCAGATAAAAATTCCTGCGCAGGGTGATGTAACTATGAACGGCCGCTACAATATTGAACAGGGAAATTATAATTTCAATTTTCAATCGCTTGTAAAAAAACCTTTTGAATTGTTGTCAGATCAAAACAGTTTTATCGAATGGAACGGCAACCCGTTTGATGCTAACATAAATATTACAGCACGTTATACAGCAAAGAATGTTGCGCTGGGTGATTTATTAAATTCAGCATCGTTTACAACGCTTAATCCTGCAACACAAGGCTATCGCGGAGATGTGTATGTGATCGCAGATCTTACCGGAAAACTAAGTAAGCCTGATATAAATTTTAAGATTGATTTTCCGCAGGGCAGTGCCATTAAAAATGATGATTACTTTAACCAGTTGCTGGCAAAAATTACAAGCGATGAAAACGAAATGCTTAAACAGGTTACGTGGCTAATTGTGTTTGGTTCTTTTTCGCCTTACGGAGAAATTGCAGGCAATGCTACGCTGGTGCAATCAACGGCTTACAATACAATATCACAAAAAGTAGCCGGTGTATTAAACAGTGTTGTATCTAATTTTTTATACAAATTAACCGGTGATAAAAGTTTGCAATTTGATATTGGTGCAAAAACATACAGCAGTTCAAGTTTGATTGGCGGCACATCCGGAGGCACACTAGACCGCCAATCAGTTGATTTAAAAGTGAACAAAAGCTTGCTCAATAATAATGTAATTGTAACCTTTGGCGGCGATCTTGATTTTAATGTAAGCGGTGCTGCTGCCGCCAACACAAATGGTTTCCAATGGCTGCCGGATATTTCAGTACAGATCATTCTTTCAAGAGATAAAAAGTTGCGTGCTATTGTATTTAACCGTAGTAGCTTAGGTGTTGCAACAAACAGTGAAACTATCGGTCGAGTAAGCAAGCAAGGCATCAGTATATCTTATACAAAAGATTTCGATAAAGTTTTTGGTAAAGAGCAGGATATATATTTTACACCTCCGCCAAAAACAGATTCAACCTCTGTCAAAAAAAATCAACAGAAAAACCCATAACAACTTAAAGGTTTAAATCAATTTTTATTTTTATTAAACCTTTAAATTAAACCATTGTCTGTAGCTGAAACATATAAATCAAAATGAAAAAATCAGTTAAATCTTTCCTGCTGCTTGGATGTGTAATGTTCAGTTTATTTTATTCATGTAGTAAAGACAATAGTCCAAACAATAGTACTGACACTGAAACTGCAACTTCAGTAGATAATTCTTATGCAGAAAATACCAGTGATGATGTTACTGCAATAAGCACCCAATCAGAAGATAACGGCGTTGTGGGCAGCCCGATAGATTCAAGTACCGGATTGCATCTCGGGCATTGTGTTACAATTACCCGTGATACTGTTTCTAATCCTCATACGCTTATTATTAATTTCGGTACATCAAATTGTTTATGCTTTGATGGCAAAAACCGCCGCGGAGAAATACTGGTAACTTACAGTGGTCATTACCGCGATTCAGGAAGTACACATACTATTTCTTTAAAAGATTATTATGTAAACAATAATCATGTTGAAGGTAGCCAAACTGTAACCAATAATGGCCATAACGCTGCCGGAAATCTTACGTTTTCAATTAATGTAAACACTACAATAACTGATTCAGCAAGTGGCAAAACACTTACTTATACATCAACCCGCACAAGAGAATGGGTTGCAGGCTCTGATACATGGGGCTGGAAAGCCTGGTCTGATGACGTTTACAAGATTACAGGTAGTGCAAGCGGAACTGCTTTTGATGGCACTTCATTCACATTAACTATTACAAATCCTTTGTTGGTTTCTTTAAGCTGCAGATGGATTGAAGCCGGTACATTTGAATTTACACCACAAGGCAAGTTAAAACGTACCGTTGATTTCGGTAATGGCAATTGCGATAACATAGCAACTGTTACAATTGCTGGAATAAGTTTCCCGATAACATTGCGCTAATAAATTTTAATTAAAGAAAAGGTTTGAAGTGATTGATAATTTGCTTCAAACCTTTTTTATTTTTTGCAGGATACTTAAATTTCCTATGGTTAGATTGTATTCTGTAATCTTAATAAGCTGTTACTTATTTTTTCCTTCAAGCTTATCACAATATTCAACAGAACCCAAGCGAAACTTAATTGGAAAGCCAACAGCTTTTTGTACCTGTAATTCTTTGTTACAAAAAAAGGGTAAGTGCTTTGCATAAAAATCTCCGGAAACAGGATTTTTGTAAACAGGTGCAGGATAATTATTTAGTGTTACAACGGGCAAACGGGTTGTATCATGCATAACAACATTATGAACTGTTTGCGCATGCAAGGCTGTTATGCAAAACATCAATTTAACAGTAAATGCAAAAATTGTTTTCTTTTTCAACAGCATATTTGCGTAAATGTACGTAATGTGATTATTTTGCGTTGCTAACATTTGATTAAGATTTTAAGAGCATGGCATTAAGTCAATCATTACAACAAAAATTATTACAACGCTTATCGCCTCAGCAAATTCAGTTAATGAAGTTGCTGCAGATTCCTACGGCCAATCTTGATGAACGGATAAAGGAAGAACTGGAAGAAAACCCTGCACTAGAAGTTACCGAAGAAGGCAAAGAAGATTTTGAAGAAAACCACCAGGATGAAATAAGTGATTCTGCTGACGAAGAATATGATGGCAGTGAAGATGAATATGATAATATTGATATTTCAGATTATGTAAATGACGGTGATGATGAAGTAGCTGATTACAAACTGCGTGATGATAATTATGGCGACGGCGAAGAGCAGAAAACTATTCCCTTACGTGTTGAAACTTCATTGCATGATATGCTGATTGATCAGTTGGGGATGTTATCACTTG
>CAZZXW010000033.1:0-15369 GCA_964658095.1 uncultured Parafilimonas sp.
TCATCAACATAATGCCACCTTTACTGGCTGCATAGTTTGCATGGCCGGCCCATGGAATTACTTCATGCACACTGCTCATGCAAATAATTTTACCTGCGGCTTTGCTGCGGGTTTCATCAACACCACGTTTTAAAAATTCTCTTATGGCTTCACGTGCACATAAAAACTGGCCTGTAAGATTCACGCTTAAAACATAGTTCCATTGTTCCAACGTCATATCAACAAAATGTGCATCCCGCTGCAAGCCTGCATTGTTTACAAGAATATCAACCGTTCCAAATTTTGCAATAACATCAGCAAACATTTTTATCACTTCATCTTCTTTGCTTACATCACATTGATAACTTATAGCGGTGTTGCCCTGTGAAATAATTGTATTCACCACATCATCTGCCATATCTTTTGCTGCTGTAACCGGATAATTAACAACAACACTAGCACCAGCCGCAGCAAGACCAATAGCACAAGCTTCTCCAATGCCACTGCTTGAACCGGTAACAATAGCAACCTGGTTTTGTAATTTCTTTTCCATAATTATATATTGAACGGTTGAGTTCAAATTCCATGCAATATTAATTTAGTTAAGCATGTATCTTCACTTAAATAAAATGTTATGAACAGGAGACATCTTTTACAATTGGGAGGTGCCGGCATAAGCTCAATCTTTATAAACAATTTATTTGCTTCGTCAAGAAAGTCTAACATTAAAAAGCCGCTTGTACTTTCAACCTGGAATGTTGGTGTAAATGCTAATAAAGCTGCATGGGAAATTTTGAAAAAGAATGGGCGTGCTTTAGATGCGGTTGAAGCCGGCGTTATGGTTACAGAAGCTGAAAAAGTAAACTGCTGTGTTGGCCTAAATGCTTATCCCGATCGTGATGGCCATGTAACGCTTGATGCTTCAATAATGGATGAAAATGGCAATGCAGGCAGTGTTGCTTTTCTTGAACGCATAAAACATCCTATATCAGTGGCAAGGCGTGTGATGGAAAAGACGCCGCATGTAATGCTTGCAGGTAGTGGCGCACAACAGTTTGCCGTTGAACAGGGCTTTCCTTTAGAAGATGATAAGTTGAGTGATGATGCAAGAAATGCTTATAACGAGTGGCTTAAAACATCTCAATATAAACCTGTGATGAACATTGAAAATTCCAAAGGACAAAGTGCTTTTGCGCCACGCAGGCTTGCCAATGGTGCTTATAATCATGACACCATCGGCATGATTGCTTTGGATGCGCAAGGTAATTTAAGCGGCAGTTGTACTACCAGCGGGCTTGCTTTTAAAATGCGTGGCCGTGTGGGTGATTCGCCTATAATTGGTGCAGGGTTATTTGTAGATAATGAAGTGGGTGCAGCTGTTTCTACAGGCCTTGGTGAAGAAGTAATGCGTGTCTGCGGATCGCACATGGTGATTGAGGCAATGCGGCATGGTGCAGCACCGGAAGATGCATGTAAGCTTACTGTTGAAAAAATTTTAAAAAGAAAACCAGCTATTAAAACGGATGATATACAAGTTGCTTTTATTGCAATTGATAAGAACGGAAATTATGGTGGCTACTCCATTCAGAAAGGTTTTAATTACGTAGTTTGTTATGCTGATGATTATAATACTTTGATAGATGCAAAGCATTTATTATGATAGCAATAATGCTGCAATTAAATCAATGTAAATAATATTTATTTACTTTTCAACCGATCTTCTTGAACCAGATGTTTGTTGATGTTTAAGTTCTTGTACTTTTTTAATTTTTACCTGTATAATTCTTAACGGAATTAAACCAAGTACGCCAAATGAACAATCAATTAAAATATGCAGTAATGGTATTCCTCTTACAGTGCCGGCAATAAAAGCTAATGGTAAAACCCAAACACAACTTATCATTGCCCATTGAATAATCCAGCGGTTGCGCACCGGATGTTTATAAACGCCGATAAACAATAACGCAATAACCAGGTGGGCAAACGCCAACCAATCAAATCCATAAAATATAAAGGGATATTTTTCTTGCGTGTCTTTTACACCTGTCAACACTTTTTCAAGCCATTTTTCCATGAAAGAATTTCCAGGAAATAGCTTTATGTTAATTATCCATTGCAGTTCAGTATTAACAGGAAAAGCAGTTACACCGCTTATTAATAATGCAACTATAAAAATTATTGTAAATACGCGGATTTGTTTAACTAGTTTAGTCATAAGGCAAGTTTTTAGGTTGATGATATTAATAAAAAATCCCGCTGTTTAAAGCAGGACTTTTTATTAATTCTGAAACAAGTTTATTTTATTTCAACATCAGCACCAGCATCTTTCAGCTTGGTAGCAATGTCATCAGCTTCAGCTTTTGCAACGCCTTCTTTAACAGGTTTTGGTGCACCATCAACTAAATCTTTGGCTTCTTTCAAACCAAGACCAGTGAGATCTTTTACAATTTTTACAATCTGTAATTTGTTTGCACCAGGGCCTTTAAGAATAACATCGAATGCTGTTTTTTCTTCAGCAGCAGGTGCAGCAGCACCGCCACCACCAGCAGGACCAGCTACAGCAACTGCAGCAGCTGCAGGTTCAATGCCGTACTCGTCTTTAAGAATTTTTGCTAATTCATTTACCTCTTTTACGGTAAGGTTAACCAGTTGATCTGCAAATGATTTTAAATCTGCCATAGTTTAAATTTTGCCGCCTTCATTGCCTGTGCTCCGGCGGAATTATTAAAAAATTTGTATTTATCTCTTTTCAGGCTTGAGATAATATTTTAATTAAGCTTGCGCTCTTGCTTCTAATGCTTTTACAAGGCTTGCTAATTTGCCACCAGCATTTAAGCCGCTGATAACATTCTTTGCAGGCGATTGTAATAAACCGATGATCTCACCAATAAGATCTTGTTTGCTCTTTAACGTCTTTAATGTTTCAAGCTGATCGTTGCCAACAAAAACATCACTATCAATATATGCTGCTTTTAAAACAGGCTTTTCTGTTTTGCTATCGCTGCGAAAAGTGCTGATGATAAGCGCAGGTTCTTTCGCATTTTCGCTAAACATCAATGCAGTTACACCGTTTAAGCTATCATAAACGCCACTGAATTTTTCTGCATCAATGCTTTCAAGCGCTTTACGGATGAGCGTATTCTTAGCCACTTTCATTTCAACATTCTTGTTAAAACAAATGCGGCGGAGTTTACCAACCTGGTCAACAGTTAAAGCTTCAGTATTGGTTACGTAGAAGTTATTATATTGGCTGAATTTTTCTTTCAGCGCTTCAATTACTTCATTTTTTTGTTCCTTATTCATAACAAATATTTTATTCCTTACAAGTAAGGATTAATTAACAGATTTTGTATCAACAGTAATGCCCGGGCTCATTGAGCTTGCAAGGCTTACACCTTTAAGATAAATACCTTTTGCTGTTGATGGTTTTAATTTAATGATGGTATTAATAAGCTCTTGTCCGTTTGCTGCAATCTTTTCAGGCGTAAAAGAAACGCGGCCAATGGATGCATGAACGATGCCTGCTTTATCAACTTTAAATGCAATCTTACCACCTTTAACTTCGCTGATGGCTGCTGCAACATCATTAGTAACAGTTCCTGTTTTAGGATTTGGCATTAAATTGCGCGGACCTAAAATTTTACCCAGCCGCCCAATTTTCGGCATTACAGAAGGTGTTGCAATTATCACATCAACATCAGTCCAGCCACCTTCAATTTTTGTTACAAATTCATCTAACCCAACAAAATCTGCACCCGCAGCTTTTGCGGCTTCTTCTTTATCAGGTGTACATAAAACCAACACTCTTTTAGTTTTGCCGGTACCATGCGGAAGGCTGACTGTACCACGCACTTGCTGGTCTGCTTTTTTAGGATCAACTCCCAGACGTATATGCAAATCAACCGAAGCATCAAATTTGGTAGTATTAATTTCCTTTACCAATGCTGATGCATCTTTTAAATTATATTCTTTGTTTTTATCAATTTTAGCTTCTGCTAATTTTCTTTTTTTTGAAAGCGTTGCCATTGTAATAAGTTTAATGTGATTAATTCTTCCAGGGTGCTGTGCCTTCAACAGTAATACCAAGGCTGCGGGCTGTACCTGCAACCATGCGCATAGCACTTTCTGTAGTAAAGCAATTGAGATCAGGCATTTTATCTTTTGCAATTGTTTCAACCTGTGCCCACGTTACTTTACCAACCTTATTACGGTTGCTTTCTTTGGAACCTTTTTGAATTTTAGCTGCTTCTAACAGTTGTACAGAAGCGGGTGGAGTTTTAATTACAAAGTCGAAAGACTTATCATTATAAACAGTGATTAAGACAGGAAGTACTTTTCCAATTTTATCCTGTGTGCGGGCATTGAACTGTTTACAGAATTCCATAATGTTCACGCCTTTAGAACCGAGTGCAGGACCAACCGGCGGTGCAGGATTTGCCTGACCACCTTTTACCTGCAACTTTACAAAGCCGGAGATTTCTTTAGCCATTTTTTAAATTTTATTGGTTCAAACGTCTTCCAAATTTTTATTGGTTGACTCCCAAGTTTATCCCGATTATTTTGGGAATGATAATTCTAAAAGAACTTTTGGGGCGGTAAAGATAGGAGAAGTAAGTTAAAAGGCAAAAGTAAAATTCAAAAATTTATACATTACTTGATCCCACAACTTATTATTTATAACCTTTGGGCAGCAATAGATGAAGTACAATATTCAGCTTGGTCTTCCACTGTAAGTCCTCTCTCACTACGCGTAGCTTCTTTCATGTGGGCTATCCGCTGCGTCGGGGCTGCATAAGCTTAAAACTTATCTAATTTTATTTAATCAATAATACTTAATTACCTTTTATCTTCTTAATGGCTTCAGTTAATTTAGGAACTACTTCAAATGCATCGCCAACAATACCGTAGTCTGCCGCTTTAAAAAACGGCGCTTCAGCATCTTTGTTTATAACTACAATTGTTTTGCTGCGGTTAACGCCGGCAAGATGTTGTATAGCTCCGGAAATACCAATAGCAATATACAAGTTAGGTGCAATCTGAATTCCTGTTTGTCCCACATGTTCATAATGTGGCCGCCAGTCCGCGTCAGCAACTGGGCGGCTGCAGGCAGTAGCAGCATGCAGTTCATGTGCAAGGTCTTCAACTATCTTCCAGTTTTCAGGCCCTTTTAAGCCGCGTCCGCCACTTACTACAATTTCAGCTTCGGTTAAGGGTACTTCGCCTTCAACTTTATTTGTAGATTTTATTTTTATTTTGGATAAAGGTACGCTGATGTTTAGTGCTTCAATAGTTGCTGTATCTTCTGTTTTTTTAACCTGGTAACCATTAAGATTCAGCGAAATAATTTTTATGGCGGATGTGATGCTTATGTTAGCAAATGCTTTACCGCTAAAAACACTTTTTTTAACAACGAATCCATTAGATAAATCAGGCAACGCAACTGCACCTGAAACCAACCCTGCTTTAAGCTTTGCAGCTATAATAGGTGCGATAGCTCTGCCCGTTTGGTTATGACTGAAAACAATTACATCAGGCTTTAAAATATTTACTGCTTCTACAATAATTGTAGCCTGCACCCGAGCATCAAACTGATTTAAGTTTTCATCTTTTAAATGATGCACTTTTTTAATTCCGTAATTACCTAAGCTTTCAAGATCATCAGTAACATTACCTAACAACAAACCTTCCGCAACTGTGTTTAATTTTTCTGCAACTGCAGCACCGTAACTCAACGCTTCAAATGTTGATTTCTTTATCTGCTCATCTGAATGATCAATAAAAATAAGTACCATTAAATCTGTATTTTATTTAAGAAATTAAATCACTTTGGCTTCTTCGTGCAGCAGACGTGCAAGTTCATTAACATTATCTGCAGCAATAAGCTTTACACCGGCTTTTGGAGGTGGTAATTCAAAACTTACCACTTTTGTTAATGCATCAATAGCTGCCGGTTCAATTACTTTAAGAGGTTTGGTTCGTGCAGCCATTATACCACGCATATTAGGTATGCGTTGTTCAGCAACACCTTTCTGGCAACTGATAACTGCAGGCAAGTTAACCTCATCAACTTCTTCACCGCCATCAATTTCTCGTGTAACATCAGCAACCGTTCCATTAATCTCTAATTTCGTTGCAAGCGAAATAAAAGATATATCTAATAAAGCGGCAAGCATCCCGCCAACAGAAGATGAATTGTAATCAATCGTTTCTTTACCGGTTAGTATAAGATTATAATTGTTTTGTCTTGCAATTTCGGCAATTTGCGCCGCAACAAAATAACTGTCATCGCTTACAGCATTAATACGTATTGCTTCATCGCCGCCAAGTGCCAGGGCTTTTCGGATGATCGGATCAAAATCAGCGCCTCCAACTGAGATAAGGTGTAATTGAATCGATGCATCCTTTTCCTTTAATTCAATAGCCCGTACTAAAGCATACCATTCGTCATAAGGATTAAGTATCCATTGAACGCCCGATTCATCAAATTTTGTATTGCCTTCTTTAAAAGCAATTTTTGAAGTTGTATCCGGAGTTTTACTTATGCAAACCAAAATTTTCATTCAAAAAAATTGAATGGCGAAAATAATAAAAGTTGTTTATGCAACTATTAAACACTTAATCTAAACATAAGTTCGAACGGGGGATAAACTGAATAATGCAGATAAGTTTTTGGAAACTAACACTTGTTATTGTTTAGGCTATTATATTTGCCGACTCATTTGTAGAAAACCTGACATTATTTATATGAATTTTTAACGTAAGATATATTTAGCAGTTTCTGGCATGGTTATGGCAAATGAGCGACGATTTTCATAAAGGCAAATTGCCAAAGATTACAACTTGATTTCATACACTTTGAATTAAGTTATCACTTTTAAATCACACTTTTATGAAACGATTTATCGGAATTTTTGCGTTTACAGTTTTTTCCTCTTTGTTTTCAAATAAAACATTGAAAGCTAATTCAAACTGGCCGCCTTTATCACTTTCTTTTAAAAATAATTCATCAGGTGATGATAACGGTGATAATGATAATTCAACTAAAAAAAGCACAAACATAATTTTAGGACTTGCAACTTTTTATGCTCAAAAATTTGAAGGTGGCTTAACTGCTACAGGCGAAATTTTCCGCCACAGCAAATTAACTGCTGCCAGCAATGTATTTGCATTAAATACTTGGGTTAGGGTTACAAACCTGCTAACAGGCAAATCAATCATTGTTCGTATTAACGATAGAATGCACCCAAGCATGACTAAAAAAGGACGTATTCTTGATCTTACAATGACTGCCGCAAAACAGTTGCACATTGTAGGAAGAGGAATTGCTAAGGTTCAGATTGAACCGGTTTCTAACGACGTTGCTTCAAGATAATTTCAAAATTTCACACCGAACGTTATTAACACATTTGTACGTTGATTTTTAAGCTGCGCAAATGTGTTTGCTTTATCTGATAACCTGTAAGGAAAACTTACATCTTTATTAAACATTTCTGCTAAAGTAAGATCAACAAAAAAACCATGATTTCTGTATCCGAGACCACCGGCTGCTAAAATTCTGTTTGCTTTTAATGCATTGTCTTTATAAGGGCTGCCATAATAAGCGCCGCCTAATCGTATAGCTATTGGTGAAAATTTTAATTCGCCACCTAACTTGAAATCAAATGCGCCTTTATAATAAGATTTAATTACATCGTTTAGTGAATTATAATAATCTTTTAAAGAATTATCAGTGCTGCCATCATCGTTATTATCTGCATGAAACCTTGCACCGCGATAATTTACATATTCAATATCAGCCGTTATAAATCCTTTCTGCATATTTACATTTTCCACTTCATTTAAAATATAAGAAGCGCTGGCTACAAGGTGATAAGGTGTTATTTCATTATAATGCGTTTCGATGGCCGAGTTTGGAAAATCTGAAGTCTTTGAAGTTAGCAAGCCTGCATAATTTTCTGTATTGGTTGTGATGGATACATTAAGATCATCAGTTATATCCATTAAAGATGGTGTATGCACTGCAAAGCCTAAACGCAATGAATTTGTTGCACGATAAATTAAGCCGAGCCTTGCATTAATGCCTGCACTATTTAATTTGTGATGTTGATTAAATTGAGAAAAACTGAAATTATTATCTGTGTTTCCGCTTACATCTGTTTCAGTGTAATTAATATCCTGCGTATAAAAAGAAAGTGGTATATTGATGCTTGCGCCAAGGTACAGTTTATCCTTATTATCACTGGCGAAAGCTGCTGAAATTTCGTATAAGCCGCCCCGTGTAGTTTCATCATAATCCTGCTTAATTCCGGTTTGCACAGGAACAAGGCTTCTATAACCAATCACGTTGCCTTGCGGGTCTGCAATACTATCAATTAAATAAGTGAAAAAAGCAAGTGAAGAACCAAAAGGATAATTGTTTAAAGCAGCGTTTACATTTGCGTTTGCATTGGTTAATTCTTCAAGGTATTGTTCTGAATAAGAACTGTAGTTGTTCAGCCCGGAGTAATGAATCTTGTTATCATAGCTTGCCAACTGGTTTATGGTTATTGAAAATGCGGTTGAATTATTTGCCTGGTTTATTCTGCCTCCAACCACAACACCAAGAGTACCTAATTGAAACGCTGACTTATTAACGTTTGACGATGCGGTTCCGCGATAATCAGACTTATTATTGTTATATAAAAATGATGGCGTGATTACAGCTTCTCTTGTTTTATACATACCAAGCCCTGCGGGGTTTGTGTAAACAGCGGACACATCGCCACCCAAAGCACCAACAGCACCGCCTATTGAAACACTACGTGCAGTGCCATTAGGTATAAACCATGCACTTTGTAAAGCATCTTCGGGTGATTGTGGGTAACCAATACTGTATATAGCACATCCAATAAGAAAAAATAAAAATCTTCTTACAAACATGATTATGGGTTTCTGATACTAAATTAATGATGGCCAGACCTAACCATGCCACCGCCGCTGCTTCCACTGCTAAAACTTCCTCTTGAGCCAGAACTAAAATTAGTACTGTTGCTACTATTAAAAGTTCGTACAGGATTGGAGTTACTGGTACGTGTTTGATTGATGTAATAATTAGATTGCCTGTTTGAAAGATTGTTGCTGTAAGCACCACTGCGGTTACCACTTTGCAAAGGCATGTTATAATTACTGTAACTATGATTATTAAAAGTGGAAAGGCGATAACGGCTTGCACCTGTGTTATAATACACCGTTGGATTTTTATAATATACAACAGTATAGTAAGGGCAATAAGTTGACATCCACGGGTTATACCAAAAACTGGTATATGGATTATAAAATCCGCTGCCCCAGCCTAATGAAAAACTTGAGCCACTGTAAGGAGAATAATAATTGTTATAGTAATAGCGGCTGTCGTTCCAGTAGTCATAATCATCAAGGTCACTCCACCGGTAATGGTCTGCAGCTTTCATGCGCAGGTAATCATCATCAGATGAGGAGGCATAACTTTGATATTCATCACTGCCTGATGCATAAACTTTTTTAGCCGGTGAATAATAAACATCATCCGGTGTTTGGGATGATCTGTAAGCAGATGAACAGGAAGATAAAAGCGCTGCAACACAAAAAACATACATGATATTCTTTTTCATACACACATTTTAATATATGCAAGTTATTACTTTTGCCGCTTTTCAGTAACATAATTTTATAAGCGGAATGAGCAAAGAAATTACATCGCGTTCAGCAGATTATTCGCAATGGTATAACGATCTTATTTTAAAAAGTGAGTTGGCAGATTATAGTGCTGTACGTGGTTGTATGATCATTAAACCATATGGTTATTCATTATGGGAAAATATGCAGGCTGCGCTTGATAAAATGTTCAAAGACACAGGCCATGTTAATGCTTACTTTCCGTTGTTTGTACCAAAGAGTTTGTTTGAAGCAGAAGAAGCCAACGCTGAAGGTTTTGCAAAAGAATGCGCTGTTGTTACACATTATCGTTTAAAAGCGGATGCAAATAATAAAGGAAAACTAATTGTTGATCCTGAAGCAAAATTGGAAGAAGAATTGATTGTTCGCCCAACCAGCGAAGCTATTATCTGGAGTACTTATAAAAACTGGATTCAGAGTTATCGTGATCTTCCAATTCTTATAAATCAATGGGCAAACGTGGTACGATGGGAAATGAGAACACGTTTGTTTTTGCGCACATCAGAATTTTTATGGCAGGAAGGCCATACTGCACATGCAACAAAAGAAGAAGCGCTATTTGAATCAAAACAAATGCTTGATGTGTATGCTGATTTTGCGGAGAATTTTATGGCAGTTCCTGTTATAAAGGGAATCAAAACGCCCAATGAAAGATTTGCAGGTGCAGAAGATACGTATTGTATTGAAGCGCTGATGCAGGATGGCAAAGCATTACAGGCTGGCACTTCACATTTTCTCGGGCAGAATTTTGCGAAAGCATTTGATGTAAAATTTACAGATAAAAACAATACGCTTGATTATGTGTGGGCAACAAGCTGGGGTGTTAGCACAAGATTAATCGGCGCATTAGTTATGGCACATAGTGATGATGATGGTTTAATTCTACCGCCAAAGATTGCGCCTTTGCAGGTGGTAATAATTCCTGTTTATAAAAATGATGAGCAGAAGATTCTTATCACACAAAAAGTAAATGAGATAATCAAAGAACTTAAACAACTTAATATAAAAGTTAAGTATGATGATAATGATAATTTAAGACCAGGCTGGAAGTTTGCACAATATGAAATGAAAGGTGTGCCGTTAAGATTAACCATTGGTGCAAGAGACCTTGAAAAAAATGTAATTGAAATTGCCAGAAGAGATACAAGAGAAAAATTAAGTATTGACTTAAACAACGTTGTTAAAACAGTTACTGATTTGCTTGAAGAAATTCAGTTGAATATGTTTAACCGAGCTAAACAGTTCAGGGATGAACATATAACTAATGCAAACACATGGGAAGAATTTTTAAACCTGCTTGATCATAAAACCGGTTTTGTAAACGCACATTGGGATGGCACACCTGAAACAGAAGAAAAAATAAAAGAGTTAAGCAAAGCAACTATTCGTTGTATTCCTTTTGATGCGGTAGAAGAAACCGGCGCCTGTGTTCTTACAGGAAAGCCATCAAACAAGAGAGTTTTATTTGCAAGGGCTTATTAATTACCCACAAAAGACTTTCATTAATTTCATCTTGAAAAAAAGTTATACTTTGGTTTTAAAATTAAACTATGGAACAAAATATTACACCAAACAATTTTGCTTTACAGGTTGATAACGGCAATATTCCTTACCTGGCAGAAGCTGCTAAATGGGCTAAGTTTCTTGCTATTTTGGGATTTATTTTTTGTGCGTTGATTATAATTGCCGCAGTGTTTGCAGGACCTTTAATATCAACTGCTTTCTCGCAATTTGATCCACAGGCAACCGGCATAAGTGTAATGAGTGGAACTGTTATTGTAATCTATTATGCAATTGTTGCAGCGCTTTATTTCTTTCCATGTTTATTCCTTTTCAATTTTGCATCTAAAATGCAAGCCGCATTAAGAAACAATGATCAGATATATCTGAACAGCTCTTTTAAAAACATAAAATCATTTTTTAAATTCTGGGGCATACTTACAATTATCTTTTTATGCATAATTGTTATAGGAGTAATTTTTGCAATCGTTGGATTGAGCTTTCTTCACCATTAAATTGATATTATTCCAATAAAAAACCCTGTTTAATGAACAGGGTTTTTTATTTTTAAATTCGATTATAACTTCTTTGCATCTTCTAAAAACTTGGCAAGGCCAATATCTGTTAATGGATGTTTTAATAAAGCAAGAATTGATTCTAACGGAGAAGTAATTACATGCGCACCTAATTCAGCAGCACGTATAATATGATTTGCATTACGGATAGATGCTGCAAGAATTTGTGTTTCGTAACCTTGTATGTCATAAATCTGAGCAATTTGTCCTATTAGTTCCATGCCATCCCAGCCGCTGTCATCAATTCTTCCAACAAAAGGTGATATATATCTTGCACCAGCTTTTGCTGCAAGTATTGCCTGGCCAGCAGAAAAACATAAAGTACAGTTTGTAGGAATGCTGTTATCAGTAAACCATTTAATTGCTTTCACACCATCTTTAATCATCGGCACTTTTACAACTATATTTTTGTGAATAGCGGCCAGCTTTTTTCCTTCAGCCACTATATCATCAAACTTTGTAGAAACTACTTCAGCACTTATATCGCCGTCTACCATTTCACAAATAGTTTCGTAATGCTTGTAAATAGCCTCCTGCCCTTTAATGCCTTCTTTCGCCATTAACGAAGGATTGGTTGTAACACCATCTAATATACCAAGATCATTTGCTTCTTTAATCTGTTCAAGGTTTGCTGTATCAATAAAGAATTTCATTTTATAATTTTTTAATTGTGTATTACTTAATTCTTGTGAAGATAAAAAAAAGGCAGGCTGATTACATCACACCGCTCAACCGCTTACTCTTGCTGCCTTCCGGCCCTGGGAGGGTTCAGCAGGAGCCTGGTCGTGTAAGACCTGCCGCCGCAAATGTATGTAATTGTAAATTGATTGTCTTTATTGTCCTGAAATATTACGGCTGCTTACGGTTGTTGCGCCAACAAGCTCATCACTTCTGTCACTAAAAGAACGGTAATAAACAAGTATCGTATAACTGTTTTCTGTTTCTGAAAAATTGCCTTCTGTATCCTGTGTTTCAATAACAGCAGTATTTCCATTCATTGATTTTGTAACATAGGTATAATAGTAATAACCCTGTTTTAAAAGCAAAGTTTTTTCAAACACTTTTTTATCAGGATTGTAATTCATCATACATTCAGCGTTATCACAATTGCCTGTAGCAAGCTCACCAATTAAGTACACCTGCTTATTCGAAAATTCATCAGGTTTTTGGGGAACAAACGTAAAATGAACATTTGCATAATCACCTTGCCACCAAGGATTATTAACATCGGTTGCACTTATTTCATACGCACCATCCAGGTCAACATACGTTACATACCGCAGGTTGGTGCGTTGCGGATCAGGCTTTAAATAAACTTCAAACGGCGATACTTTTAAATCAGCTGTATCAACTCTGTCAGTCTGGTATAAAAAGCTGCGCAGATCAACCCAGCGATATTCCCTGCCTGCAGGAAAAACACAATTGTTTTCACTGTTATATTCAAAAATATTATTGCGCATAAACGTTGGCTGCACATTAGTGAAAGCATTGTCCCATCTGAAATTCTGCAGCACCACAACCTTTAATTGTTGCTGCGGATTTAAAATATTGAGCCTTGTTTTATCAATTGTAAATTGTATTTTATGATGTGTACGAAATAGTTGCGTATTGAATGGCTGCGTAATTTTTGCGCCGATCGGAATTACATTATCTACCACTAACATGCGCCGGGTAAAAGCCAGTTTCGATGTATCACCGTTCAGGTAAACTTTCAACAAATAATTACCGCTTAATTTAGGAACGCAGCTTTTATCAGGCAACAGCGCCTGGTAATGCACATACTTTGTTTTTGCTACCGATGAAGAACGATATTCACTTAATCTGCCTTGCGTAAACCCTTGCAAGTAATCAAACGGACTAAGATCTACAGGCTGCCAGTTTGCATCGCATAAAACGTATGTATAATTATAATTTTTTACTGATGCATTCAGATCATCAAAATGTAATTCAAGATTCATGACTGAATTAAGCTGAATGATTGGATAAGCACTTTGATTACCGCTGATAAATAACTTAACCGAATGAATTTCCGGCATATAAATCTTATCAGGTTCTTGCGCAGACAAATTGAAAAACAACAGCAGTGTTATACAAGCAGTCAGAATTATTCTATTCATAACAATAAAACAATTTTTAGTTTGATTATTCTTCATCAGTTACTTCAATGGCTTCATCAGCAGCATTGGCAATAATAACATTGCTCATTTTACGCAAAGGATTACTGTGATTTTCATCATAAGCAGCACGGCGTTTTATAATATTAATACATTCAAATATGGCTGCAATAAACGATGAAACATCAGCGATATTTTTTCCAGCTATATCAAATGCAGTTCCATGGTCAGGGCTTGTACGCACAGCCGGCATGCCTGCTGTAAAATTCACACCTTCACCAATGGCAAGCGATTTAAAAGGTATTAGTCCCTGGTCATGATACATCGCAAGCACTGCATCAAACTGGTTGTATTGGCCTCTTGCAAAAAAAGCATCTGCGCTGTATGTGCCAAAAGCCAAACACCCTTTTTCTTTTGCTTCTTTAATAGCAGGCTTTATAATTTTTTGTTCTTCATCACCTACCAACCCTTCATCACCGGCATGTGGATTTAAACCGAGCACAGCAATACGCGGTTTTTCAATTCCAAAATCTCTCTTTAAACTATTGTTCAAAATTTTAAGCTTGCTTAAAATGGCTTCTTTTGTTATGTATGTTGCTATATCTTTCACAGGTACATGCTCTGTTACAACTGCCACACGCATGTTTGATGCAACCAGCAACATTACCACATCGTTCAACGCAAATTCAGCTTTAAGATAGGGTGTATGGCCGCTGTAATTAAAGTCAGCCGACTGAATATTTTTTTTATGGATAGGCGCAGTTATCAAACCATGAATCTGTACTTCTTTTAAAGCTTTTACAGCAGCCTGCAACGATAGCCTTGCATACTTGCCACCGGTATCATTAAGTAAACCCGGGTTAATTGCTACATCTTCATCCCAGCAGTTAAAAATATTTACCTGTTTATTATTTAGCCGGGTTAAATCTTTTGTTGGATTAAAAATAAAATTGGGCTCAGTAATAAACTTGCGGTAAAAATTTATGCACTTATTGCTTGAAAAAATTACCGGCGTACATTGATCAAGAATACGGTTATCGCCAAGTGTTTTTATAATCAGTTCAATACCTATTCCGTTTAAATCACCGCTGGTAAACCCTATAATTGGTTTCTGCTGTTCAATGCTCATTCAAATACTTTCCTGTAAAAATAACATTAAGTTTAAAAGGTAAAAAGTTAATAGGCAGAATGATTATAGCTACTGTAATCTTATCGCATTTAATTATACCAATAACTTTACAACATGCAGTACACGTTGAAAAAATCTTTAGGCCAGCATTTTTTGAAAGATGAAAATGTTGCCCGGAAAATTGTTTCTGTATTAGAGCAAAATTCTTTTGAAAGATTATTAGAGATAGGTCCGGGAGCTGGTGCTTTAACAAAGTATCTTATAGAGTTAAACAATTTAGATTTTAAGGCCGTTGAATTAGATGAAGAAAAAGTCTTGTACTTATTGCATACTTATCCATCATTAAAAAACAAGTTATTACATGAAGATTTTTTAAAAT
>CAZZXW010000034.1:0-14694 GCA_964658095.1 uncultured Parafilimonas sp.
AGAATGAAGCACATCTTGAAAACGTTGAGCTTGATGAAAAGATTGATGATAAACTTATCGGTGGTTTTGTTTTAGAGTTTAATAATAACCTGGTTGATGTTTCTGTGTTGAGGGATTTAAAAGATATAAGCAAACAGTTTAAAGAAAGAAACGTGTTTGTTCAGAATATAAGATAGCCTCAACCTGGATTTTTAAGGATTAATGAATTTAATGATTAGATAAATAATTAAAGTTTGATAGCAATAACTACAAACTGAAATTTTAAACTACAAACTTTTTATATGGTTGAAATAAAGCCTGATGAAATATCAGCAATACTTAGACAGCAATTAAGCAATTTTAATGCTGCCGCTGATCTTGAAGAAGTAGGCACGGTGTTGCAGGTAGGTGATGGTATTGCCCGCATTTATGGTTTAAACAATGTAAGCAGTGGTGAATTAGTAGAGTTTGAAAATGGTACAAAAGCCATTGCGCTTAACCTTGAAGAAGATAATGTGGGCGTGGTATTAATGGGTGAATCCGGCGATATAAGTGAAGGTGCCAAAGTTAAACGTACAGGCAAAATTGCATCCATAAAAGTAGGCGAAGGTTTGGTTGGCCGTGTAATAAATACGTTGGGCGATCCGATTGATGGCAAGGGACCTATTACGGGTGAATTGTTTGAAATGCCATTGGAACGTAAAGCACCCGGCGTTATTTATCGTGAGCCCGTGAAAGAGCCTTTGCAAACAGGCATCAAAGCCATTGATGCAATGATTCCTATTGGCCGCGGACAGCGTGAGTTGGTAATTGGTGACAGGCAAACAGGTAAGTCAGCTATTTGTATTGATACCATCATTAACCAGAAAGAATTTTATGCAGCAGGCAAGCCTGTTTATTGTATATATGTTGCAATCGGACAAAAAGCATCCACTATTGCTGGTGTAATGAAAACGCTTGAAGATAATGGTGCGCTTGCTTACACAACAATTGTTGCAGCCTCTGCAAGCGACCCTGCACCGCAACAGTTTTATGCTCCGTTTGCAGGCGCTGCTATTGGTGAATTTTTCCGTGATACCGGAAGACCTGCCTTGATCATTTACGATGATCTTTCAAAACAAGCTGTGGCTTACCGCGAAGTATCATTATTATTAAGAAGACCTCCGGGCCGCGAAGCATATCCTGGCGATGTATTCTATTTGCACAGCCGCTTACTTGAACGTGCTGCAAAAGTTATCAGCAATGATAAAGTTGCAAGTGAAATGAATGATTTACCTGATAATATAAAACATCTTGTAAAAGGTGGCGGTTCATTAACAGCTTTACCTATTATTGAAACACAGGCTGGTGACGTTTCTGCATATATTCCAACGAATGTAATTTCAATCACAGATGGCCAGATATTTTTGGAAGGCAACTTGTTTAACTCGGGTATTCGTCCGGCGATTAACGTAGGTATTTCTGTAAGCCGTGTTGGTGGTAATGCGCAGATAAAATCAATGAAGAAAGTTGCCGGAACATTAAAGCTTGACCAGGCTTTGTACCGGGAGTTAGAAGCGTTTGCAAAGTTTGGTGGCGATCTTGATGCCGCTACAAAATCTGTAATTGATAAAGGTGCACGTAACGTAGAAATTTTAAAGCAACCGCAATATTCACCGATGGCTGTTGAAAAACAAGTTGCAATAATTTATTTAGGAACGCAGGGTTTGTTGCGTGAAGTTGCTGTAAAAAATGTAATACCGTTCCAGGAACATTTTTTAATGGAAATGGAAAACAAATTGCCTAATGTGTTGGCAGAATTTAAGAAAGGCAACTTGCCTGATGATGGTTTAAAGCAAATGGTTGACCTGGCAAAAAGCTTAATGCCTCAATATAAATAATAAACGATTTCTTATTAACAACAAACATGAACGGCTCTGAATAAGGGCCGTTTTTTATTATATTGATTAATCGCTAATCTAAAAAATCTTCATCCTTTTTTTTATCATACTTGCTGAAGGCTTTATCGATAGCGCCGCCAAACATGGGGAACTTACTTTTGGCAAAATCTTTTACTATTGTTATTGCCTGCCATGCCTGTTTATCATTTAATCCTGCTTCTGTTTTTAATTTTTCTATTAACTCCTGCATAGTTTAAGTTTAGAATTGTATAGTGTTTTATAGTTTAGCTAAATCTGATTGCAATGATCACTAATAAGTAATATTAACGCCCTGCAAAAATATTACAGCTAATATCATTGCAAAAATTATTTCATCAGCTTATAACAGGGTCATTTTTGTGAACATAACCAAACAGGCAACGATCTTTAATCATAGTGGCTACTTCAGCAGGCACATATTCTTCCCATCCATTTTCGCCTTCTTTTATCATGTCTAATACCCGGTCTGTTTGTACATTCAGGTTGCTTCTGTTGTAATGCGTAATATCTTCTATTTTATTATTGGCAATCAGGTACCGGTAAAGATCTATAAGATGCGGTGGCAGTTGCAGGCGCAAACAGTTTTGTATAACACCATTGCGCAATGTGGGGTAAATAAAGAGCTTAACCTTACGGCTAAACAAAGTGGCAAAAGATTCAAGAATACCGCCCGGCAGGTTTTTATAATGTTCTTCTGAAAAAATATATTCAAGATTAGGATAACCTAACACAACGCCCATTTTTAGTTTGGTAATGGTTGACAGATAAGCTACCAGTTTATAATATTCATGAAAGTTTGAAATCATAACTGTTTGCCCTAACGAAGACAGAATATCTACCCGGTCAAGAAAATCTTTTTCGTCAATATCGGCGTTCAGATCAGCATTTCGTTCTTTTAAAGATTGCAGCGTAAGTTCTGTAAGCACCACTACGTTATCTTTATCTACATCAGGCTCTTCAAGAAATTGTTGAACGCCGGTGTTAAGCATGTCTAAATGCACATTAATGATGGGGCGAAACCTGCCACGTACCACAACAATATGTTTCTTATATAAAACTTCTGAAGGCTGCTGATTTTTTCCATCCGGTCCAAAAACAGCCGCATCAGAAAAACCATATTTTACAAGATGCAGGCTCATCAGCCGGTTATCTACTTTAATAAAATCAGGGCCTTCAAAACGGATCATATCAATCTGGATCCTGTCTTTCGACAAATCATCCATTAACGACATTAAAAAAAGCACTGAATTTTCATGATGATTAAAGCAAGCGTACATCAGGTTCACACCTAAAATTCCTGCTGCCTGCTGCTGCAGGTTATTATCGTTATCCAACAGTTTTACATGAAGCACCACATCGTTATATGCGCCTTCCGGCTTTAGCTGGAAACGTACACCCATCCAGCCATGCCCTTCATTGGTTTTATGGAAATTAAGTGCTGAAATGGTATCAGAAAAAGCGAAGAAAGTGGTAGTAGCACCACGTTGTGCAGCAAGGCGTTCAATCAATAATCCATATTCACGTTCCAGCATTGCGATCAACCTGTTTTCGCTTACATAACGCCGTTTTTTTTCAGCTCCATAAATTGCATCAGAAAAAAGCATGTCATAAGCGGACATAGTTTTTGCGATTGTGCCTGATGAGCCACCAGCTTTAAAAAAATTAGCAGCCACATCTTGCCCTGCACCTATTTCTGCAAATGAACCATAAATTTCAGGATCGAGATTAATGGCTAATGCTTTTTGTTTTGTACCGATAGTATTGAATTGCGCGGCTTTCATCATTCAATATTTAAAAATTATTATGTGATGTTCGCTAATCTGAAAGAACACCATGAAAGTACAATTTTTATTCGTTACAAAGTTTTTAGGCCTGTCATGTTATAAGGAATTGTACCACACACATACTGCAACAATCTGCTAATCGCATATAATCAATTTATCATTTATAAAAGTGTGATGACAATAACGCGCTTTTCCGGAAAAAACAGTTTGTAATATTGTAACATGAAAATCTTCAGGATATTTTGCTTCGTTTGTTTCATATGTTCAACCCATGCTAATGCGCAAAACAACAAGCCTAACATTATTTTTATTCTTTCAGATGATCATGCTTACCAGGCTACCAGTGCTTATGGTAATAAGCTCGTACAAACACCAAACATTGACCGCATTGCAAGAGATGGCGCTCTGTTGTTAAACAACTTCGTGGCTAATTCTATATGCGGCCCAAGCCGTGCTACTTTGTTAACAGGCAAGTACAGCCACAAGAACGGATTTTATGATAATGGCGGAACACGTTTTAATACTGCGCAATTAGTGTTCCCGCAACTGCTGCAAAAAGATGGTTACGAAACTGCATGGATTGGCAAGATGCATTTGAACGCTTTGCCAAATGGTTTTGATTATTTGAATGTGCTTTCAGCTTATGGCGGCCAGGGCACTTACTTCAATCCTGAATTTGTGAACAATAACAACGATACCATTGCATATAAAGGTTATGTAACCGACATCATCACAAATTTTTTCTTTAACTGGTTGCAGCAAAGAGATACGAGCAAACCTTTTTTTGCAATTGTTGGCGAGAAGGCAACGCACAGAAGTTGGTTTCCTGATGTGCAGGACTTAGGTGCTTATGATAGTATTGATTTTCCTTTACCGGATGATTTTTATGATAATTATGATACACGTCTTGCAGCGCAACAACAGGATATGACGATTGATAAAACCATGCGTTTGAAAGAAGATTTAAAAGTGGGATTAGATTTTGAAACAAGCGATGGAAACTTTATGTATAAAGGCAAGCCTGATTCAGTTGATATTGATGCATACAAAAATTATTACCATAAAATCATGAAAGAATTTGAAAGCAAAAATTTAAGCGGGAAAGATTTAGTGCGATGGAAATTTGAACGCTACTTAAAAGATTATTATGCTGTCGCAAAATCACTTGACAGGAACGTTGGTAAAATTTTAGATTATTTAGATAGTACAGGTTTAAGTAAAAACACGGTTGTTGTGTACACTTCTGACCAGGGCTTTTATTTAGGAGAACATGGTTGGTTTGATAAAAGATTTATGTATGAGCAATCATTGAAAACAGCTTTTCTGGTTCGATTTCCCCAAGTAATAAAACCGGGAACAAAAGTGAATGGTTTTATCTCAAACATTGATTGGGCACCAACTATGCTTGACATCGCAGGTGTAAAAAGCCCGGATGAAATACAGGGACGTTCCTTTCTGCCTTTGCTGAAAGGGCAACAACCATCCAACTGGAGAAAGGATGTGTACTATCATTACTATGAATATCCTGAGCCGCATCATGTATCTCCTCATTTTGGTATAAGAACAAAGGATTACGTATTGATTCGTTTTTATAAAGGCGTAGAAAGCTGGGAGTTGTTTGATTTAAAAAAAGATCCTGAAGAACTGAACAACATTTATAGTAATTCAAATTATAAAACGATAGTTGCTGATCTGAAAGACAGGCTGAAAAAACTCATTTTGCAGTACGATGATAAAGAAGCATTGACGTTATTCAACAAGAAGATCTAACCAGGATAAAATTTATGTGAACGATATAAACCCGGATAGTTATAAAACTAAATATTGAAGTACATAACAACAATAGCAGTCATTCTTTTAATAACTATTTCATTTGTTTATTATAAGCAAGATGAAAGAGTAACTGTAGCAACAATCTATTCATTGCAATCAACACTAAGCAAAAAATGCATTGCCTGTAAAGCGCCACCATCACGTAAAATTTTTACACAGGCAAGCTTTAAAACAATAGTTCCTGAAACTAAAAATTCATCAACTAATGAAATGGTTTTGATAAAAGGCGGCACATTTCAAATGGGTTCGAATGAGTTTACTGATGCAATGCCTGTTCATGCTGTTACTATAAATAGTTTTTATATGGATGTGCATGAAGTTACCAATGCTGAATTTGCAAGCTTTGTAAATGCGACAGGTTATCTTACCGTTGCTGAACAAAAATTAAATGCTAAAAATTATTCCGGCGTTCCTGCCGATAAATTAGTTCCCGGCTCTGCGGTATTCACTCCGCCTTCTCATCCTGTTTCTTTAGATGACCCGACACAATGGTGGAGCTATGTTCCGGGAGCTAATTGGAAACATCCCAACGGGCCAAAGAGTAATATCATTGGAAAAGATAACGAACCTGTTGTGCAGGTATGTTATACGGATGCAGTGGCATACGCAAAATGGGCTGGCAAAAGATTGCCTACAGAAGCTGAGTGGGAATATACAGCACGTGCCGGTAAGCACTTTAAAGATTATTATTGGGGAAATGAGTTAAAGCCAAATGGCAAATGGGCTGCAAATATTTTCCAGGGCGATTTTCCTTATCGAAATACAATTAGCGATGGCTATGGCGGTGTTGCTCCGGTACAATCATTTCCTGCAAACGCTTATGGCATCTATGATCTGGAAGGAAATGTTTGGGAATGGTGCAGTGATTTATATCGCCCGGATTATTATGAACATAGTTCAGCCATAAATCCTAAAGGACCAAAAGATAGTTATGATCCTGATGAACCAGGCGCAGAAAAACATGTGCAGCGCGGCGGTTCTTTTTTATGCAGTGATGATTATTGCAGCCGTTATAAAGCAGGCAGCCGCGGTAAGGGCGAAACAAACAGTGCAGGTAATAATTTAGGCTTCAGATGCGTGAAAGATGTAGTTGTAAAATGAGTTTCAAAGCCCGCAACTTTATATTTTGCAGGCTTGAAGTAAGAGTAATTGGAAGTATACGTCGGGATGACTGGATTCGAACCAGCGGCCCCCACGTCCCGAACGTGATGCGCTACCGGGCTGCGCTACATCCCGAATTATAATGAGAATTATTTGTTGATTAACTCAGCAAAATATTTTACCGTTCTCACCAACTGGCTTACATAACTCATTTCATTATCGTACCAGCTTACTGTTTTAATAAGTTGCTGCTCACCAACGGTAAGCACTTTAGTTTGTGTTGAATCAAACAAAGAACCATAATGCATACCAATAATATCACTGCTTACAATTTCATCTTCGGTATAACCAAAGCTTTCGTTTGAAGCTTCGTTCATTGCAGCATTTACTTCATCAACAGAAACTTTTTTACCGAGCAATGTTGTAAGTTCAGTTAAAGAACCGGTTAATGTTGGTACACGCTGCGCTGTTCCATCAAGCTTGCCTTTAATACTTGGAATAACCAGCCCAATTGCTTTTGCTGCACCGGTGCTGTTAGGAACTATATTCGCTGCTGCTGCTCTTGCTCTTCTCAAATCGCCTTTTGGGTGTGGTGCATCTTGTGTGTTCTGATCATTGGTATAAGCATGAACCGTTGTCATTAATCCCATCACAATTCCAAACTTATCTTCCAGCACTTTTGCCATTGGCGCCAAACAATTTGTGGTGCAGGAAGCGCAACTGATAACGGTTTCAGAGCCATCTAATATATCATGGTTTACATTAAATACAATCGTTTTTAAATCACCGGTTGCAGGCGCAGAAATCACTACGCGTTTTGCTCCAGCTTTTAAATGCGCTTCAGCCTTTGCTTTATCGGTAAAGAAACCAGTGCATTCCAAAACAACATCCACATCATGGTCTTTCCATGGTATTTGTGTTGGATCTTTTTGCGCATATATTTTAACTTCATGTCCTTCTATATTTATTGAACTTTCAGAAGCCTTTACATCTTTATCAAACCGGCCTTGTGCGCTGTCATATTTTAAAAGATGCGCTAATACTTTGGGACTTGTAAGATCATTTATGGCTACCACTTCTATTCCATCCATATTAAATATCCGGCGATATACGAGGCGTCCGATTCTTCCAAATCCGTTTATTGCAACTTTAACTGTGCTCATACTTTTAATTTTAGAGAACGCAAGTTACAAATGTTTACATTAATGGCTGATGAAGTGTTTGAAGAAATAGTGAATTTATTACCTGTTTAATTACTTGCATAATGGCAATAAACAAGTTAAACTTTGTTCATTGCCAAAGCGCAATTATCTTTGCGCTCCTGATAGAACGGCCGGTTCGTCTATCGGCTAGGACATCTCCCTTTCACGGAGGAAAGACGGGTTCGATTCCCGTACCGGCTACCAAGGAAAGGTTAAGTTTAAACCTCATGTTCAGCAATGAATATGAGGTTTTGTTTTTAATTTCAGTTTGTTTAAAAAGTTTCTGATGGATGTAAATGAACAGGAGAATTTGCAGCAACAGGTAAATGAGTTATCGCAGCAATTAAAGGAAGTGCAACAAAAACTTTATACACTTCAGCATCAATTAAATTTAAACAGCAAAGAGAATAACTTAACTACAACAGCCAACACTAAACAAATAACACAAACCCCTTTAAAAGCAAAAAGAACTTTTGCAATTGATCAACCCGGCGCACTCGAAAATTTTATCGGTTTAAAAATAATTAACCTTGTTGGAATTATTGTTTTACTGATCGGCATTTCTATCGGTGTTAAATATGCTATTGATAAAAACCTCATCACGCCACTTACAAGAATTCTGCTTGCATATTCAGCTGGTGCAGCTTTGTTTATTTTATCGATTCTGCTTAAAAAAAATTATGAAGGTTTTAGTGCAATATTATTTAGTGGCGCTATGGCTTCAGTTTATTTCACTACTTATGGTGCATTTACTTACTATAACCTTTTTTCGCAAACGCTTTGCTTTATAGTAATGGTTTTAATAGCCATTTATACTGCAATGCAATCACTTAAATACAACAGGCAGGTAATTGCCATTACAGGTATGGTAGGCGCTTATGCCATCCCGCTTTTAATCAGTTCAAATCATGAAAATTATGTGTTGTTCTTCAGTTACATACTTGTAATGAATACCGGCATTTTATTTATATCATTTAAGCGATCATGGAAGGCACTGAACTTGCTTGCACTTATTATAACATGGAGCTTTTTTATAGGCTGGCTTTCCTTTAAATATATTAATGCAGACAAGTTTTATACCCTTGTGTTTATGGTGGTTTATTATGTTTTGTTTTTATTGAGCGCCTTCGCCTTTACTATTACTAAAAAAATAAAATTAACCAACAGGCAATTACTGCACATTTTAATAAACAATTTTGCATTGTATATTTCTTTGCTTTCTGTTTTTGATGCATCTTCATCAAATGCAAATGCAGCAATGGTTTCAGCGTTCTGCGCCATTTTCTTTCTCGTGTTAGCTATTACAGGCAATAATTTTTTTCATGAAGAAAAAATGCTTAACCGCATGCATTACGCAGAAGCATTAATTCTGATTGTATTGTTTGTAAGTATTAAATACAGCGGTTTAACTATAACAATGTTCTGGACATTGATTGCAGTGATTGTATTTTTAATTGGCATTCTAACAAAAACAATATGGCCGAGAATAGCAGCAATGTTATTATTAGGTTTTACGCTTTTAAAATTAGTATTGCTGGATAGTATTTCGTTTAATGCAATTCAAAAAATAATTGCATACTTAACTATTGGAACATTGCTATTAATACTTTCATTTTTTTACCAGAAATTTAAACAGGTGTTGTTGGTTGATAGTGAAAACAAAAAATGAAATTATCCATTTTTGATAAACGGATTTTTAATAACTTCCTTAAACTCATTCCATATTTCATTTACAATTTCTGACGCAGGCTTTATATCTTTTATTAAAGCACTTACTTCACCAATTTCAAGTTCGCCATCATTTAAATCGCCTTCAAGCATTCCTTTTTTTGCACGGCCATGTCCTAACATTTGAGCAAGTTCTTCTTTAGTTGCACCACTTGATTCTGCTTCATCAATCATCTTAAAAAAATTATTTTTTAACAGGCGAACAGGAACAAGTTTTTTCATACTTAACATTGTGTCGCCTTCTTTACTGTTTAAAATTGCTTGCTTGTATAATGGATGATTAGAAGCTTCATCACTGCAAACAAACCGACTACCTATTTGCACTCCATCTGCGCCTAATATCATGGCTGCAAGCATTTGCCTGCCGGTTGCAATACCGCCTGCAGCAAGCACCGGAATCTTTACTGCTTCACGTACAACAGGAACTAATACCATTGTCGTTGTTTCTTCTCTCCCGTTATGTCCGCCGGCTTCAAAACCTTCTGCAACCACCGCATCGCAACCGGCATCTTCTGCCTTCTTTGCAAAAATGCTGCTGCTTACTACATGCACAACAATAATGTTATGTTGCTTTAAAATTGATGTCCATAATTTGGGATTGCCTGCACTTGTAAAAACAATTTTTATGTCTTCATCAATTACAGTTTGAATATGCTTTTCTACATCAGGATATATCAATGGAATATTTACACCAAAAGGTTTTGATGTTGCTGCTTTACATTTTTGAATGTGTTGCTTCAGCACATGAGAATACATACTTCCGCTGCCAATCAAACCCAAACCACCGGCATTACTAACAGCACTTGCCAGCTTCCATCCGCTTGTCCAAACCATACCAGCCTGTATGATTGGATATTGAATGTTGAAGAGATTTGTAATGCGGTTTGAAAAGTACTCATCCATAACTTTAATCCTTGTTTATTATTAATATCAAAACTACCTGAAATGAATTCATACTATCATTAACGTTAATAAGATTATTAACCAGTTAATTATTTGAAGCTTGATTATATTGTTTTATGTGCTGACATCTTTGTTGTTTCCTTATGTTTCATTTATGCGATTAAAAATGCATAAAACATTTTATGTCTAACGATCAACAAACAACAGGAACAAAAGATAAGCCTTGCGGCTGTTCAGATAATATTAATAACTCTGGCACAACTGAAAATTGCAAAGCGCCATTACCTATGCCATTATCAGATTGCGGCAACTGTATGAAATGGTATATCACCAACATCATTAACAAACAAGGTTATATAAACGCAAATGAGCCAAACATTCAAAGAGAAAGTTCAGTGAATATTCAATTTGAAATAGTGTATGAGTTAAGCCTTTGTTTAAAAGGAAAACAGCCTGGTAAACTATTATATACAACAAGCCTTATTCCGCAGGAAGAATTAAAAATTTATATTTCAGACAGACTTAGAAAAACAACAGACGCCACAGCATGCTTTTCTGTTCACTCATCATTCAGAAGCAGTGTTTCCGCTTTGCATGAAAGCATGCAATCAGGAAGTATATCAAGCTATGCTGACAATCTGAAAAAAAATAATTCTAGCAGCGGCGAATCCGGTGGTTTTTTAGGTATTGTTTCAGGCAGCAGTTCACAAAACAACAGCGCATCAAATGAAAATATACAAAGCCTTCAATCAGCTTCTCAAAATTTTCAGCAAACATTGGTCGCAGCTTCTCAATCTGTAGAAGCGCAACGCTCTCTTGTTATAAGCTCTTATGAAGATCATGAAAACCTGCAGGTTACAAGCCGTACGCTTAAAAATTATAATAACTGTTATGCGGTAACTTATTACATACGGCAGGTAAACGAGGCTTACGAGTTTAGTGCAAAAATACTTTCAATAAGATGGAGGATTGAAAGCCGCCAGGACAATATCAGCATATCTGAATGGCAAACAAAGGATGATTTGAACAAAATCACAAACGAAGAATTAAGAAAAATAATTGAAACAGAAATTGAACAAATAATTAAAAGCAATACTGAAATAAGAAATGAAAGATGTTTTACGCTGCCTACTGATGGTACAATGCTTGAAACAGAACTTGCTTATTGTTCTTCTTGTGATGATGAACGAATGATGGAGCTTAAATTGCAGCTTGAAAAAACGAAAGCTGAAACAAATAAAATGATGATTGAAACTGAATTGATGAAATTGGAAGTAGAGAGAAGAAAAAAATTACTGGAGGCAGGAGATCTGAATTTGTTTGATCAGCCGGTAACAACAAGTTAGTTTAATATTAATTAACTTAAATAGCCCGTAAAATAACTTGGTTATGATACCGGTTTTTAATTAAGCATCACCCAAAATCAAGTTCTGTATTGTCACCAATATTTAATGAGCGGCTTAAACCTTTTACACTGGCGTCGCTGCCGATGAGCGAGTTGTCAATCACAACTTCAAACAGATTAGTGTAAGAGCCAACAATGCTGTCGCGTATAACAGAATATTCAAGTTTGGTATTTGGGCCAACAGATACATGCGGCCCAACAATAGAATTTTTTAAGCGGCAACCATGTGCTATGCTAACCGGCGGAATAATAATAGAGTTCTCTGATTGAATATCTTTATCTATTGTGCCACCAAACTTTTTAAGCAACGTGGTATTGCTTTCGAGCAGCGTTTCTTTCTTGCCGCAATCATACCAGTTCTTTACTTTGAATGATTTAAATTTTGCGCCACGCCTTATCATACAATCCAATGCATCCGTTAGATTGTATTCACCGTAACTCTGTATGTTCTGGCTAAACAAATGCTGAATGCATTGAAACAAGATAGCGGTATCTTTTATTTTATAAATACCTACAAGCGCCATATTGCTTTTTGGTATTGCAGGCTTTTCAACCACGTGCTCAATAATGCCGTCGCTGCCAATTTCAGCCACACCAAAATTGCGCGGATCATCTACTTTTTTTATGCCAAGCAGGTTATGTTCAGAGGCAATTACTTCTTCAATATTATAATCACAAATAGTATCGCCAAGCGTAACTAAAACTTCATCGTCACCTACAATTGTTTTGGTCAGCTCAAGGGCATGGCCTGTACCTTGTCTTTCATTCTGATAAACAAAATGACACGTAAGTTCAGGATAACATTGCAATACATACTCCTGAATTTTCTCTCCAAGATAACCTACAATAAAAATAAATTCATGTATGCCTGCATTGTGCAACTGGTCAACAATAAAACTTAAGATATTTTTACCCGCGATAGGTATTAATGCTTTTGGTTGTGTATATGTATGAGGACGAAGTTTTGCACCTGCGCCTGCCACCGGAATTATAGCTTTCATCAGATTACTTTGCCACGATTATTTTTAAGTGTTGTTTATACACGTTTAAAAACAATGTGAAAATAGCCACTTTCTTTTAGTAAGATGTAATAATTCAAAATTTGTTCTCTAACATTTTGCTGCTATATCTTTGCACATGGCAACAATAAATAAAGTTACCCCACAGAAAATTGAACAATCCCGTTTTTTTGGTGAAGGCTTAACGTTTGATGACGTATTGCTTATGCCTGCATACAGCCAGGTGCTTCCACGGGAAACTGATCTTACCACGCGTTTAACAAAAACATTAAAGCTTAATATTCCAATGCTGTCTGCAGCTATGGATACTGTTACAGAAGCAAGTCTTGCAATTGCTTTGGCAAGAGAAGGCGGCGTTGGTATTCTGCATAAAAATATGAGCATTGAACGGCAGGCCGAACTGGCAAGAAAAGTAAAGCGCAGTGAAAGCGGTTTGATAATAGACCCAATTACTCTGCTCGCAGACGCAACCATTGGTGATGCTTTAAAGCTGATGAAAGAAAATAAGATCGGCGGTATTCCTATCGTTGACAAAACGAATACGCTTGTTGGTATTCTTACTAATCGTGACCTGCGGTTTGAAACCGATAAGCAAAAAAAAGTAAGCGATGTGATGACCAGGGAAAACCTGATTATTGCACCCGATGGAACGGATCTTAAAAAAGCAGAGATCATTTTACATAAATATAAAATTGAAAAGCTGCCTGTTGTAAGCAAAGCAGGCAAGCTTGTTGGCTTAATTACTTACCGTGATATTTTGCAGTTGAAAAATTTTCCAAATGCAATTAAAGATGAGTTTGGGAGATTGTTTGTTGGTGCTGCGCTTGGTATAACAAAAGATATAAACGACCGTGCAACAGCGCTTATGCATGTAGGTGTTGATGTGGTTACACTTGATAGTGCGCATGGCCATAGCAAAGGCGTTATCAATGCATTAAAATCATTGAAGAAAAACTTTAAAAACTTACAGGTAATTGCAGGTAACGTGGGCACAGCCGAAGGTGCAAAAGCATTAGCAAAAGCAGGCGCTGATGCAGTGAAGGTTGGTATTGGCCCGGGTTCTATTTGCACTACGCGTATTGTGGCAGGTGCCGGTGTTCCGCAGTTAACCGCAATTATAGAAGCGGCTTCTGTTTTAAAGGAAATGAATGTGCCTTTAATTGCAGATGGCGGCATACGTTACACTGGTGACATGGTGAAAGCTCTTGCAGCAGGTGCTGATAGTGTGATGATGGGAAGTGTATTTGCAGGCACTGAAGAAAGCCCTGGTGAAACCATTATTTATGAAGCCCGCAAGTTTAAAGAATATCGCGGAATGGGTAGCATTGCAGCAATGGCACAAGGCAGCAGTGACCGTTATTTTCAGGATGTAGAAGATGGGTTAAAAAAATTAGTGCCTGAGGGTATTGAAGGTCGTGTTGCTTATAAAGGCCATTTGAGTGAAGTGGTTACACAATATACCGGCGGTCTGCGTGCAGGTATGGGTTATTGTGGTGCAAAAACAATCGCTGATTTACAGAAAGCAACCTTTGTAAAAATTACAAATGCAGGCATGCGTGAAAGCCATGCACATGATATTGAAATAACAAGAGAAGCACCTAATTACAGCAGGATATAATTATTGCACATCAATCAATATAAATTCTACGTGTGTAAATCCATGCCCACCAGATAAGTAAAAATTGTAAGGGTAATCTTATTACGGTTAACCAAAAATCAGCATTGTTGCTTCTGTAGTAATTAATTGACATTTGAATGTTTGCAGGATATACTGCTATCAATAAAAAGATAATTCCCCAGGCAGCAAAACGCCTTGAAGCT
>CAZZXW010000034.1:14704-15250 GCA_964658095.1 uncultured Parafilimonas sp.
GGCAAAAGCAAAATACCAAACAATATCTCAAATGCACCGCTGATATAACAAAGCAATAATTTATATGGTAACCAAGGCGGAATAATAGAAATATATCCTGAAGAATGAATAAAATGATTAACACCGGCTGCAACATATAAAGCGGCCATTAAGTATAAGCCAGTTGTTTTAATAAGCTTTTGCTGTGGCATAATTAAGTTTGAACAACGCAGAAAAGATTACCATCAGAATCTTACAAATCAGGCAACATATTAAACTGCATTTGTATTATTTACGATTTCTTTTATGCGGCTATCTAACTGCTTTGCACTTTCCTCAAGCATGGCTACAACATTTTTAATACTGCTGTCTACATCTGATTTGGAAATAATATCCACTAATCCTAAGATATTGGTCAAAGGCATTCTTATAACATGCGATTGTGTAAAAGCAATTTCCTGCAGTACAGTATTTCTTTTTTCAATTGCTGAATACGCAT
Source organism: uncultured Parafilimonas sp. (assembly GCA_964658095.1). Taxonomy (GTDB): domain Bacteria; phylum Bacteroidota; class Bacteroidia; order Chitinophagales; family Chitinophagaceae; genus Parafilimonas. Next base: position 15,183 of record CAZZXW010000034.1, read on the forward strand.
CAGATAACGCTACCTGTTGCAGTATAAGCTGTGTTATATCATAACCGATACAAAAGATGCCGGAAGGA
>CAZZXW010000035.1:0-9849 GCA_964658095.1 uncultured Parafilimonas sp.
AATATTTAAAGGTGAACTTTCCCCAGTCGAAAAACTAATTGAAAAAGATAGTTTCATTAATCGTGTAACAGATTTAATAACGCCTTCACCAAGTAGTATAACCTTTCAACGACTTGAAAAAAGTGGAAAATATCTTTATATAATTCAAGCTCAGGGAAGTTTGTATTCTCCTCATCAGTTTCGGAATATTTACTACATGAGGATTGATGGCCAGACTAAACCAGCTCCTCATCATTACATCGAAGCACTTTTTAGAAAAGTAACTTTCCCAAAACTTGAAGGATACATTCGAATTGATGAAGTTAGAATTGACGGTAGTCAATTCGTCCTTACGTTAACGTATTTTATTTTCAATAAATCTAAACTCCAAAATGAACACAATATTTATACACGACTTATGATAAATCGTGGCACATTCGCTAATTACGGAATGTCAAATAGCACATATAAGTTTTATAGACTGATGGGAAAAGAAATGACTATTCCAGAAGCAAAAGTAACACTGTATTACAATGAACCAATCTGTGAAACAGAAACTATTTTCTTTTCATTAAATGAGCTTACTCAATCGAATTTCGAGTGTAATATTATGCTACATTTCGGAGGGAAACAATCTCCATTAATGGTTTCCAAATACAAACTATCGCTAAAAAATATTTATGTAGAAAATCCAAACTCATTGATATTAAGTATGAAAGAAAATTTATACAGCTACGAACACAGTGACAAGATTGATAAAAGCGAAGAAGAAAAAATGAATTTGATCTTAAAACGTTAATCAAACAAAGGCAACAATATGTTAACGTTGGCTATAAGTAATGACATTCCCTCATGGAAATAATTAATAGAACAATTACTGCCTTGCGACTTATTTCAACTCTAAGATACTTTAGAACGGAAAGGGGATTTGTTGCAGAATTTTATCATCAATTAACCGAGCAATTAAAAAATTCAAATTTATTTCCTCAACATACAATTTTAGAAATTGAAGTTCAGAAAAAACAAGCATTGCATTATGGCGTTACTCAACGTCCTGATTTATTGATACATATACCTATTGAAACAGGTCTAACAAAAAATGCAAATGAAAATAACTTTGTAGTATATGCTTTTAAACTTGGCGGCAATCCCGCAGAAGTTAAAAGTGATTATAACAAACTTGAACAGATGCTTGACAGACTGAATTATGAATTAGGTGTTTTCATTAATATTGGAGCATACCCAAAGATCTATCTCGATACTTACAATGGAAACTATCAGGCTCGAATTCACGAGATAAGTATTATTAAACAAAATGAAAAATTATTTATTAAACATGCTTACTTCAATGATGGGCAACTTCATATTGCAGACAAATGAAGCTTTCAATTAGAATATTGCAGAACAGCAATGCACCGTAGCATTAATACTGTTTTATTTTAGCTCTGGTTAATGATGTCTTAAAGCGTTTGAGAATCAGTGTAAATATGAGTAACTAAATATTAACTTAGATGTGGTAGCACTCCGCCTTCATAAAATGGAACGCACTATTATCAGCTTTAAGTCAATGTTCGAAACTGGCAAGATGCATCAAAAAAAAGACATACAGGAATCGTTCCCTACAAGCCTTTCCAAAGATTTAAACATAAATCATGGAAGATATATTAATCGATTACACGATTCAATATCACAAATCTTTGTATGGCAGAAACTCTATTTCTATGCAAGTGATGACTCTAAAACATACTATTAAAACTCGGCGGTTTGTACAGGAACATCATGATCATTGTACAGAATGTAACAGAGAATTTCAAAACAGGGAAACAACGCATTTAGGCTATACAGAAAAAAGGAAGCTTGTTTATGTTGGTGATTGTTGTTCAAAACTGCTTCATGAAACTGTCATAAGACATTCATTTTCAAAACGAGTTTATAAAATTCCGGACGACAATGATATTTTATGGCGTTTTATGGACTTTACGAAATTTATATTCCTACTTAAATCTAAAGCTCTTTTTTTCACAAGAGCAGATAAGTTTCATGACCCTTTTGAAGGAGCAAAAGGTCTTTTGAAAAATAAGGGTAAATGGGATAAACACTATAAAGATTTTTTGATAGAAGCCATACGAACAATCCCAGGTGGGGGGAATTTAAATAAGAGTAAAAACGAAATTTTAGTTGATGCAAAAAAGCTGTTAGAACAAATGAATTTGTTCGGAGCAAAGCAAGTCAAAGAAACTTTTATCAACTGTTGGTACGAAAATAAATATGAATCAGAAGCCATGTGGAAACTTTATACTTCAGCATTAAACCAAGGAGTGGCGATAAAAACGACTTATAAGAAATTATACAATGCTTTAAATCGCTCCCCCGACATTAGCATTGGAAAAATTAATTATATTGATTATACTAACAACTTTGCTGGCATTAACGACAGCTTTTGGTATAAAAGAAAATCTTTTGAACATGAAAGAGAAGTCAGAGCTGTAATGAAAGACTTCAGAGCTGTAGAAGACTTTGGAAAGATTATTCCGGTTAAATTAGATATTTTAATTGATAAAGTTTATTTATCGCCCACATCACAATCATGGTTTAAAGAATTGGTTCAAGACGTAATGAATAAATATGGATTGAACAAAAAAATACTAGTGTCAGATATGAATGCTAAACCTTTTCATTGATAAGCTTTTGCTAGCAAGAATATTGTCACAAGTAAGGCCACGTTAGCTGTCAATAATAAACAACTATCCCGTCCATACATGATCAGCAATAAACATTAATTTAGCCTAGGTGTCGGCAAACACGGCGCTATTATCTCGCCTGTAGTAATATGTCTTCGTTAGCGGTCATGCTATCAACAGTTTATTCTAATGCTTCTGAAACAAACCAAGAGAATATAAATAGAAAATGCCGACAACTTACTCACTTGACGATTTGAAACATTATCACAATGAAGCAACAAAATTTCTTGGTTCAGAACTTATGCTTTTGAAGGAGGCTATTCCGAAAATTACTGATGAACGATTGGCAAAGCCCGCTGTTTTATTAATAAGTTGCGGACAAACTGGTGCAGCACTTCTTCAGTTAGCAAGCCAAACAGACAGCTTTACAAGCGAAGCGGTAATGCTTGCACGTGCATTTATGGAAAAAATAACTAACTTCTGTTACGTTGGAGTATGTGACGAAAAAGAGTATAGGGCATTTACACTACATCCAGTTTACAAACACTATCACAATGTCGGCTTTACTAAAATGGAAGATAATTTGGATGGAACAATTGAAAATATTAATGCGACTATTGCAGCACGAAAAGAAAAACAAGAGAAGCTAAAAAAGATTCCCATCGTACAAGAAGCACTAGCATTATTTTCAGAAACAAAAACACATTTGCCTTGGACAAAGAAAAGTTTAAACGAAAGAATTGATGTCATTGGCAAATGGGGAAAGTTATTTGATGTTTTTTTTGCGATTAATAAACTTGAATATTATTCGGATGCATCTGAAACACTTCATGGTTCATTGTATGGTTGCACTTACGGCACAGGTATATTTGACCCTGACTTTGACTACACAAACGAAGATGAACTTAATAAAAAACTTTATAAAGACAGTACATGTATTTTGTTACATCTTGGTATGCTAATTCATGAAACGTTTACTCTCATTTCATATTCAAATGACATTAATGATATTTGGAAGTATTCGTATGACAACAGACGACAGGCCTTAAATCTTTTATTTCATGTCTTGGAAAGAAAACAAAACATTAATCATAATCAAATAAATAATTTATAAATTCAACTTTAAATTAACACCACGAATGCCCAACATGAATTGTTTAAAAAATTAAGAAAATCAGTATCACTCTTTTGTTATAATTATTTTAAACGTAGCCTTACGCTAAAAGAAAGGGATTTTACGCTTCGTTTCAGTTCCTTTTATTTTATGTTTATAACCGCAATAGCTGCTTATAGGTATCAGTAATAAAGCAACAATATAGCAGGAATTAAATCCGTATACAAATAGTCCACTGAACATTGTGTTTAATGCTACTGGGTCTAAATTCAATACTTATTATCCCGCTTGCTAACTTGAAAAAATGATGTAAGCTTATTTTTATATGATACCTAAAGATGTTTTAAAAAATCTAACTACTAAATACGGAAAAGATATTATAAAATCAAGTGAGAACCATTTTAGAATAGAAGTAAAAACAGAAACTAAAAGGTCTCAAGTGGTAGAGCTAATATATAAGGAAAAGAAAACGGATGATATTGATTATTCTAGATATATAGCTGTAAGTCCAATCGGACCAATCTTTAGAAGTTTTAACTATGAGGAAATTTTAAAAATGAATTCGACTATTAGTATTGGAGCGATATGTATTGATGAATTTCAAAATAGAGAAGGTATTAACATACCTTATTTGGCTGTTCGCGCGACACACGTCGCTTTCACTGCTCAATTTGAAGAAATAACAGAACTAATTGAAGAAGTTGCAAAACTTGCTGACAAACTTGAAAAGAATATATATGGGAAAGATATTTTTTAATTTCAATAATCAACAATATGTTCTACATTTTTAGGTTCTTTCGTAAGAAACGAAAATTACTGCGGTTGCCTAATGGCTTAACTCTTTATGGAGAGTATTGCATGCAATTACTGGTTCATATTTTAAATCGAGGCCTTGAAAGTATTAATAATAGTATTGCTAGACTTACTAATACATTAGTGCATCTTCGAGATAAGCAAATTGAATTAGAAAAGCATGAAATATTAAATGATAACGATTATCCAAAGCTTAATAGCAGATATAAGCTATTTATAATGTTATTAATATTATTTATTCTATCAGAAGGGTTTCTAAATTATCTGACAACACTTATTGTCATCCCTATCGAAGAAGATACAAGCACTTTTTTGAGAGTTATATTTCAAATTGCAAGAGGTGTTCTTGCCTTGGTTGTTACCATTGGTGGTATAGTCGCAGTTGACTTTGTCTTAGAGCAAATTCTTCCAAAAAGCAAAATCGAAACGTACATAATCAGTAAAGAAGAAGCTAAAGAAAATAAAAAGCGATTTCAATTTGAAAAACTGCTTTTAGGATTAATACTGTTAACAGGAATTGAACTTGCAATATATTTTTTCGGGCTAAAACGGGCTCAAGATTTTGAGGGTCAAGTTGGTGATTCAACGGAAGCATTAATCATTTTATCAATGATAATTCCACTTATTGCAGGAGTTCTTGCATGGGATATACAACAATACGGGCATGCACTTAGAAATAGAAAAAAGTTAGAAAAACTTAAAAGCAAGATAAAAAGAGTAGTTGAAGATAAAAACCAAATGAATGTAAAGAAAGATACGTTTTTCGTTGATGAATGTAACGCCTTTTACACAACATTTACTCGTTTCAAAATTGATAAAGAATATTATAACATGAGGCATAGCCCGGTTATTCCTAACGAAGATATTAGCAAACATTTTTGTAACAACCCGGAAACGTTTGCCGCACATGCAAAACTTGAAGTATCAAGAAAAATTTCAGAAAGCGAAGAGAAAAACAAACTTTTTAACGATACCATCAAAAGTGCAGGAAATAAATTAAATCAAGACAATCTTTTAGAACATGAACTTACAAAAGAACTGTAAACCATCTATACTTACTAACTTACTTTTTCTTGTTTTGCTTGTTTGTGAAAATGGATGTGATAATGAAAAATTGGAACGGCTTAATATTATATGCTTAATAGATTATTCAGGTACACTATCGAATGATGTCGTTCAGAACTATGCTAAAATAATATCACATGATATATACGGTAATTTGAAATATCGTGACAAAATAACAATTATACCTATTGATGAAGGTGCTAAGACGAATGCCACAAAAATCTTCACCGATGACTTAACGACACAAAAAGAATTTTCTAAACAAAGCGATGGACTTACACACAAGCAGGACAGTATTAAAAGTCGTGTCTTAAAATATATCGAACCTAAAATGGATAGTCTTTATGATACAATTATGATTCAAAAAGAATTGAGAAGAAAATTCACGAATGAAACTGACATTATAAGTGCTATTCAGCAAGCATCACTACTGCTTGAAAAAAATTCTGACATTAATAAATACAATTCCATCAATGTTTTAATCTTCTTTTCTGATATGCTAAATGAATCTGATGAATTCAACCTTAGGACTCTAAACGCTAAGAATGACACACAATTGGATGATATTCTAGTTAAGCAGGCTTCAGAAAATCATATACCTGATTTAAAAAATTGCATTGTGTTCGTAAATGGCAGGACAGGTGCAAGCAATAAAGTAGTCGACAACACGCAATATTTTTGGACGCAATATTTCAAAAAATCAAATGCAGGACTGAAAGCTTACGACTATGATTGCAGTGCTGCAATAACTCAATTTATTCAAGCAAGACAATAATCATATGGCGCCAAAAAAAATTTCAATTAAATCTTCAAAACAGCAGTACAATTTTGAAGTTGATGAAAATAACAGCAAGTATTCGTTATATAAAATCACTTATGGAGGATTACTTGGAGGAAAAAAAATAAGAGATAAAATTGGCGAAACAAAGTCATTAGAAGATGCAGTCACATTAGCAAAAACTTCTGTAGACGGTAGTATAAAGAACATAGAAATAAGTTAACGATCTAAGCCGCCGACCTGCAGTCGTATCTGACACGACGCAGCATCAGTAGTGGTTTCGCTAATCAACTTGAGTTCCAGCTCTGTAAATTTGAAAGTGTATTATTCTATCAACAACACAAAACATCTAACATTATGCTTGATTTTTCATTTTCATTTTTTTGAAACGTTTAATATCATAAATCTTAGCGTTAGGTGTCATTCTATTGTAAGTATTCAATTTAATTCTATAAATGATAACTAAAAAAGATATTCCTTTTACTCTCCTTCGAACTGTTGAAACAATCTTACAACCTAATTTGGACATAGTTCAGTTTAAAAGAGAAGATAATACCTACTATTGCTTTGTTGAGATAGACAATAATTCGAAAAATTATTCAAAGTAATAATAAATGGAAGTAAAAGAGTGACAAATTATAATAAAGACAGATATACTATTGAATTGAAACCAAGAGACCAGACCAGCGCAAAGCCAGGAATACTTCAAGTTAATTTGCAAGAATTAGAAACCAATCTTCAAACATGGGTAAAATAAATAAGGGATATTCATAACACCCCAGGTGTACATGATGACAATTTTGCTAAATATTATTCAGATTTTTATTTCAATGAATTTAAAATTGTAGACGAAGATGCTAACGTTTTGCCATTTAATCCTGACCAGCAAGATTTTGTTGAGTTATACCTTGATTCTTTGACAACTGCAATTGAAAACAATGTAGAAATTGCAAAAACAACAAAGTCAGAATTAACTAACGAAATTCAAGCTTTAAACAAGAACTTCCTTTAGTTACAAAAAATCAAGTGATGAAAAGAGTTTCAAATGTTTTTGGAAAACTTTTTAAAAATCAGTAAAACATTTGCAAAAGAAGTTGTAGCTGAAGCGAAAAAGAATTTGATTCAAAAGCTCGTTGAATTTGGTATTAAATATGGGCCCAAAATTTTACAAGCATTCTTAAAGCATCATTCGTAAACGTAATTACAAAAACAAACTTCTAAAAGAATATTGCTACATGCGGCTAACACAGCGCAGCAGCAACAGCATTATTTTTTTCAAGCTATACTTCCGTTAAATAAACAGCTGTCATGCAGCAGTAGGTAATCATCAACAATAAACCATTAATTTAGCTTGACGAACCAGCTCAAAATTGGTATCATGTTGTACTTAAAACCTATGACAATATAACCAACATTATTAGTGCTGCAGGCATGGCTTACGCGGTGCAGCAGTATACAGAACCCTTATATGCCATTTGACATAACCACCATGAAATACGAAGAGTTCATAACAAAATTCAATAAGCAAGTATTTTCAATTAACAACAATAAGCAGTTGGGTTTAGCAATTGAAGTTTGCAAAAAACTCTGGTTTGACTATGTTGCGTTTTCAGACAAATATCAGTGGGGCGACAAAGATGTTTTATTGGATGCAATTAAAATCTTAGAGCTAGCCAAACTGCAGGAAATAGATAAAACTTTACTTGACCAAACAATCGAAAATATAGACTTCGTCACACCAGACATGCATGTGTATGGTAGCGAGGAATTAGCTTGGTATGCTTTGAACTGTTGCAACGCTGTTTATAGTTCCTTTGAGTTCCTACTAGACAAATCACCAAAACATATTTACGACATTGGTATTTGCTTAACTAACGCGATTGAGGTCAAGATTCATAAAACTCAGGACTTGACAGAAGATGAAATTGACAAAAATCCATTAATAATTGAAGCAAGAAATTTTCTTGTTGACAAGTCAAAGTAAAACGAAGTAAAAAAAGTAAGAAAATCAGTAGCTATCCTTAAGAAGTCATAATTACGGTTTGAACGTAATCTTACGTTTAAAGAAAGGAATTCTACGTGTCTTGCCTGCTTTGTCTTAAATTATATTTATAAGTGCGTAGAACATCAATTACAAGCGCTACATTTCGCAATAAGACATTTTTACAAAACGTACAATCTTTCACAAAAAGCAATACTTACAAAGAAGCAAGCCTGTATCGCCGCATAATTAACAAGCTACCCTTTCTGTTACTTGCTTTGTTCACGGTTCACGCCAACGCGCAACCAGCTATACCAAAACCATCATTTCAAGATTTTCATCCAGTCAATATTTCAACAGAACAGGCATTCACTCAACAGCCTTTTATTAGTCAATGTCTGAACAATCCTTTGCAACCAAATATTAATCCTGAAATACAACAACAAAATCTGCGCATACTGCAAAAATCAGGAATGTCAGTTCCAGGTCTTCCTTCACTGGCTAAACAACAGCAAATTGAAGAAGTAAATGAACTGGTTAAAGAAGACAATAAAGATGAGCATAAAATGTTGCTCGAACGTTTTCAAACCTATTTTAATTTGTTTCAACGGTTTAACCCGGATAGTTTTTCAATAACCAAAGCAATTTATTTGTCAGAAGCACCTTTTTATGATAATCCACCATCATTTGAAGTTTTTGAAGGCGCAATAAAACAAAAAGCAGGTATTGTAAAACAAATTTTGAAGAACGAAAGCTTAAGCATAAAAAACGGCTCCGCCGTTAATTATGCCATTCAAAAAATGTTTTCACAAAACAACATTTATCACGATGCTAAAACTAACAAAGATTATATAGTAAAGAAAATCGGTTACGACTTTAATGATTTTTACGGAGAAAAAGACTGGTCTAAAATGTTTGTTACAAAACTGCTGCAAACAAATTCAGGTCAATGCCACTCTTTGCCTTTGCTGTATCTATGCATTGCAGAACAGCTTCATGTAAAAGCATATTTATCGTTAGCACCAAATCATTCCTATATTCAGTTCTTCGACAATAAAAATAACCTGCGCAACTTTGAAACAACAAACGGGCATATCGTTTCCACAAGTTGGCTCCTGCAATCAGATGCAATAAGTGCGATGGCTTATAAAAACAAAACTTATCTTGATACACTTACACAAAGAAAATTATTCGCGGAATGTTTGGCTGATTTCGAAAACACATACATCGCCAAAAACTATTACGATGCTTTCATTCTGCAACTAACACAAAAAATCTTATTTATTGATAGCACAAATGTTACTGCATTAATGAATAATGCAAATTTTGCGGCATACAAGTTTAAAGATTTACATAACAAATACGGCAATCCGCCAGTAGAACAATTCAGTCAATACCCGGGATTAGAGCAAGTTTATACTGATATGATAACTGCACA
>CAZZXW010000035.1:9859-15088 GCA_964658095.1 uncultured Parafilimonas sp.
TAAACGAAACAGGCTATCAGGATATGCCGAAAGAACAGTACATTGAATGGAAAAATTCAATTGATAAAGAACAAGAAAAATTAGATAAACAGCTAAATAAAACTCATTAATTTATTTATCATAAACTCACGCTTATGCAAACAAAGCCTCTGCTCATCACAATTACTTGTTTTCTTATTTCAATTGTTACAACTGCACAAACAGGAAAACAACCATTTGCAGACCTTGGTAAGAAAGTAAAAGTGCTAACACTTACTAATGGCAAATACGAAGAATTTTTTGACGATGATAGTATTCAGCAAATAGGAACCGCACTTGTCAATATCAAAACAATGCAAATTGTAAAATTTCAACTCACCAAAGAAGAACAAAGGATTATTGATAATTCTTCAAATGCAAGGTTTTTAAGCGTTGATCCGATAGCAAATAGTTACCCAATGCTAACGCCATATCAGTATGCAAGCAATAGACCTATTGATGGAATTGACTTAGATGGAAAGGAATGGGCTGAAGATTCAAAAATTGGAAAAACAGGAACGCAAATCGAGGTAAGTACAACTTTTACGGTTCGAGTTAAAGTAGAAAATAAATCAAAAATTATAACAGACCCAAATATTATTAAACAAAAAGCCGAAGTATATAAAAACGCCTTAGAAAGTAAGTTTAAAGCATCAGATACTTATACTCTTTATGGCGTTCCTTATAAATTAAGTTATAAAACAGAAGTAGTTTTAGATTATAGTCCGCCTACAGCAGACGATGGGAATATAGGTCATTTAATTTTTGATGATAGAACAAGTACATCTTCAACCAACATTACTACAAATGGTAATACAACCACTACAACAACCATCACAAACAGTACACCTGGCGAAACAAAAGGTCAAATAAATAATTTTACAACTTCAATCGGAATAACGATGGATGGTGCCGCGGTAAGCGATGCAGATATGACTGCTACAGACCAGCATGAAGGAGGACATTCAGGAGGATTGAATCATCCCTGGAAATTAACCGACATTGAAAAATTTGTTTCACCTATGTTAGACCAAAACAATAATAAGACCTTGGATTTACGCACAATAAAGGATAACCTTATGAACTCTGACGAAAACCCTGATGCAAAATATAGAAATAGTTCAGGTACAAACTTATTATTAGGTCAATTATTTTTCATGTGGAAGAAAATTTCAGACGAGTCACTATATACGCCGGATGAGCTTAAGGGAACATCAAATCCAAATTCTGGCTCTTCTTCAACTACAACAGATGATAAAAAACCACAACAATGAAAAAACATAAAGCCCCTTATTTTTTAATTCTAGTGCTTTTCTTTTTTAGTTGTATTGCTCAAAAAAAATTCATTGATCTTTCCCGGTTTACGAAAGAAGAAGTAAAAGTTGAAGAAATTAGTTCAAAAATTGATAGCTCAAAATTAATTAAGAGAAATAACAACAATATAGTTCAGCTTTCTTTCTTTGAAATATTTGATGATAGTGTATTAGTTTATTTAAACAATCACCTGATATGTAATGAAAATATCTATCAAAAAAACAACCCTTACACCAGTACTGGATGGAGCGGTTTAAACTTAGATATCAACTTAAATAACTCAAAAAATATCGTAACCATAGTATTGTTTAAACAAAAAAAATATGTACAGTTTGAAGTTTCAAAACAAACCCCATTATATGTTATTCAACACTATAACAAAATTTGGTATATAAGACCGACAGCGACTTCACTAAATCTAAGATAAGTAGCATACAATTACAATGAATTTATCGCAAATTGTTTTATTGTTGAATTTATTTTTTATTAATCAGAAGGTTGATACAAGTAAAGAAAATCAATTAAGGATAAGATATGAAGAGACTTATAATTTTCTACAAACACAATTAAAAAAAAACGGTTCATTTAAATTTAGTGTTTTGCGTGTTGAACAAACTTTTGACACGTCTCAAATTGCACGACAAATTTTTTTGGCAACAACTAATTTCCAAAAAGCCATTTTAGAATTAGATTTAAGTAAAATAGATTTAGATAAATATCATTCGATAGATAGCCTAAACTATAAAAAAAATTATTCAATTTTTTCACTAATTAATGATACTAATACTATCTATAAAAGAAGTGGTACTTACCAAAGCTTACCCTTCCGCTATTCCTTCGCCGACCCATTCGGCAAACGGGATTGGAGCAATATGTTTGTAACAAAACTGCTTGCCACTCATGAAGGCAATTGCCATTCATTAGCTTATCTCTATAAAATATTAGCTGATGAAGTAGGCGCAAAATGTTGGCTTTCACTTGCGCCAAATCACATCTATATTAAAAATTACAGCGATAAAATCGGCTGGTATAATACAGAACTAACAAGCGGCACATTTCCCACAGATGCGTGGGTAATGGTTACAGGTTATGTAAATCCCGAAGCCATAAAAAGCGGCTTATACATGGACACCTTAAGTAATCAGCAATCAATCGCTTTATGCGTTCTTGACCTCGCCAAGGAATATGAATTTCAAACGCACAATTATTATGATGGCTTTATTTTAAAGTGTTGCGATTTGGTATTAAAGTATCATCCAGTAAACCCAATGGCCTTATTGCTTAAAGCAGAAACACTTAAAAAAGTTTGGCTGCATGAAAAAGATGAAAAGTTCCCGAAGCCTACATCAACACAAGAAGAAATGCAAAACGCATATATCACGTTAGCCAAACTTGGTTATAGAGAAATGCCGGAAAAAATGTATCAGCAATGGCTTAAAGAGATGACTACCGAAAAAGAAAAGTATTCAAATCAAAAGGTTAAGACTATAAAAGTAACAAAATAAAAGTTTGCTCACGGAAGTTCAGATGCTTGTGTATTCAACATTATTATAAATTCTCCCAAACAACAATTGTAAAAAGTAATAAAGCTCGCTATATAAACATTACCTCACAAACAACCAAAAGCCTCAAACCAACATTGACGCAAATGATACCGAAATTAGCGGTATAATACGCAACCTGACAACGTTCTTCTGCTTAACTTAAACGTAGCTATTCGTGATTTTTAATTCCGTATAACAAGCCTTGTTCATCTGGCGTTTTGTGCCCTTATTTAAGATTAAAATATCCTTCGAATGAAAAAGCCGAAACCAACGCCGCTTAAAATCGCACCTGCAATTATTACTTACAATAATGGCAAGGCAACCGTCCAATTAACCATTGCCGATACACAGCTAACAGACTGGGCAAGTAAAAAAGTATTGCAGAGCATGCTGGATATCAAAACCCGCACTTTACAAACCCTCCGCAGTACCAATCGCATTCCGAGTGCGAAATTGGGCAACAAAATTTATTACTATGTGCCTGGCATTCTAGCCCTGCTGGAAAAAAACGTTTACTATAAGTAAATAACTGCGCATTAACCTTCTTTTGTCGCTTTGTCATAAAACCTACCGCAATTTTTTTATCCGTGCATGCCTATACTTTATATATACCATGTATATCCTTTGTATACCTTTCTCATTTCATCAACACTCACAGCATTGAAAGCAGTTAATAAATTTACACTGTCATATTGCCTGTAGTTTCTAAGATCAAAATTTTATACTTATCTCTTTGTTTACGTTGCGTATGTAAAACTGCAACATGGCATTGAGTACCGTTCGGTTGTAAGCAAAACAAAGCAAAACAAGACGATAGAGTGCAAAATGCTACGCAGTTGCAGCTTGTGGTTTGCACTGATACTACATTCGTTTCACAAAGGCATGCATAAGCACCGGTCACTATGCATCCAATGCTGGCATTTTTATTTTTTAATTTAAAACACCATTATTCTATGGCAAGGTACAACAAGGGTATTCTCGGTACCATATCAGGCACCGTAGGTACCGTAACCGGCAGCTCATGGAAGGGTATAAACTACCTGCGCAGCCTGCCGGCTTCTAAACATCGCTCTTCAACAGCAGATCAGTTAGATCACCAGTTGAAATTCTCAACAGTAATCAATTTTGTGCACGTGCTGTTAGCCGTAATTGAGCTTACTTTTAAAAAGTATGCAGTTAAAATGTCTGAGTACAACGCGGCATTTCAGTACAATTATTACAATGCGCTAACAGGTAAGTCTCCTGATTATGAGATTGACTATGCAAAAGCATTGGTAAGTAGAGGGGATTTGCCCAATGCGATCGCTCCCGCTGCTTCTGTCACCGGCAAGGAAGTCTTTTTCACCTGGACAGATAATAGCGGCACAGGTGATGCAGCAGCAACAGATAACGCCGTTATGGTAGCTTATTGCCCTCTGATGAACGAATGTGTGTTCAGCACAATAGGAGCGCAACGTTCCGCAGGTGCAGGCACATTAAACACAGCATCATTAGCCGGGCAAACAGTAGAAACCTGGCTGGCATTTCTTTCAGCTGATGGTACTATGGCATCAGACAGCTTCTTTACCGGCGAATTAGTGATTAGTTAGAAGCAACCATCGTTTGCAACAGCAAACACTACAATCAAATTAGGGCTGTCTGCAGGCAGCCTTTTTCTATTATCAACCATCAGTTAATCAAAAGGTAATTACGGGTATCTCACCAACCAGTTAAAGAATACAGGATTTGGAGATACTTTAAATGAAGACCTGCGCAAGAATATTGAAAAGCAAAATGCAGAATTTACAATGAACATGAATAAGGAATATGGTACAGACAAAGTTTCTGCAACATTGCATTTTAAAAAATCACCTGAATCAGATATGTTCTTTTTCAACAAATATGATCTTGAACTAAAAAAAGACATTCAGCAGGATGCATTGAAACAAACTTTTTATCCTGATAAAGGGATTACCTTGAAAGAAGGTTACAATATGCTTGACGGCAGAGCTGTACACAAAACACTAAACACTAAAGAGGATGAAAAATATACAGCCTGGCTGCAGCTTGATTTTAAAAACACTACTGAAAGTGGTAACTATAAAATAAATCAGCATCACCAGAATTATGGCTTTGATTTAGAGAAGGCTTTATCAAAATATCCTATCAAGGAATTGAACAATGACCAGCATAAAGCGAATTTGATGAGGCTTTAGAACGTGGTAATCTTCAGTCGGCAACTCTCCAGGTAAATGGGAAAGAAGAGAAGATATACCTGGCAGCAAATCCAAATTTTAAGTCATTAAATGCATTTGACAGCAACATGAATAAAAATAAGCTTAGTGATGTGCTTCAAAAGCAAGAGCAGTCGAAC
>CAZZXW010000036.1:0-6667 GCA_964658095.1 uncultured Parafilimonas sp.
GATGAAAATCCTGCCCCGTTTTAAAATCCAATATCCTATGAAAAACCGTTGCAAATGTATGCAACAAGTTTTGTTATGCAAGTTTTTTATAGCTAATTTAAAAAAAATCTAACTAATTAATAACTCCAAAGCGATTGCTCATAATTTAAAATCTTATCCTTAATCTTTTCACCGTTGAGTAATCGGAATAAAGTATTGTTTGGATAAACAGAGGAAAGCGGAATATCAAAAGGATTGTCTATAGATGATTTAACTATATAGCTGCTAAACATTCTGCTTTCAAAAAGTTCCTCCCACGTCATTTGTGCACCCATGTTTTTGGGATTATACACTTCATATTTTGCAAGTATTGGGCGCATATCTGGATAATAAACCCACCATACGGGCCTTTCACTATTTGCTACTACATCACCTGTTGATAACCGGTACGGAATAACAGGAGCAATGCCTATAATTCTTACAAACATCCTGCTTGCTTCTTTATCAAAGATCCATTCTTCTTTAAGCTGAAATTTATAAATGGAATCTGGGTCTGTTGACTTTGCTCTAACCTGATAACCTACAATATTACCATCAAGATCGTATTGTTTTGAAGTATCAAACCCGCCACCAAAAGCATTCATTGCATCGTCAGCAGTTATAGGCGTTGTAAAGCGATCATCATCACCGCTGAATGCGGTAACATCACCATCTTTAATTGCTTTTAAAAGAATAGAAATAAAACGCTGGCTCCCGTTATCTTCAACAGCAGCATAACGAAAAGGTAAATTAATTTTTTCCCGTGTATCAATTTCTCTCCAAACCTTTACCATAAACACAGCATCATCTTCGCGTAAATCTTCATATACCAAAGGAACTCTGTCTTTTACAAGATTTCTTTGAACTGCACCATCATTGCGCAAAGACATTTTAACGCTGTCTAATAAACCATTGCTGGTACTTTTTACAACGGTAATTGGTAAAGTTGTATCAATTGTCATTGCCTGACTGGTTGTATTGCCATAACCTGAATTTGATGCAGGTTTACCTGTTGTATCAACATCACCATAACCACTTGCATTATTAGCAGCCGGTTTTTTTGTTTGCTGATTATTGCCATAAGCGCTTTTATTACCATAGCCTGAAGCTGCCGCCGCTCTGCGTTTTACAGGCCGTTGGGCATCAGCATTGATAAAACTTATCACTAATAAACCTGCCACAAAAAATTTAAAATATCTTAACCGCATATCTGAATAATATTAGTATAAATTATAAACAATAGGAGGAAGTCTTCTTGTTCCGCCCGGACCTGTTGCATTAATCTCATCAATTGTTATTGTACTGCCAGGGCGTGCTTTTTCAATCAAATCCTGCACCGGTGTAAATGAAGGCCCTTTCACCTGGCGAAATTGAAGTACAGGAAATCCAGCACCTGTAAGTACCATGGTATAACCGGTAACATTAAACTTAACACCTTCAAAAACAAAATTTTCAAGATCAGCACGTACACCAGCCTGAGCTTTAAACTCATTCGCAGCTATACGACCACCTTTATTTACACCAACCTTTGCAACAGGATCTGGTACATCTTTAACTTTAAAAGTTACAACGGTAGGTTTGCCATCTGCAACAACAGTAACATCTGAATTTGCACCAGCTTTAATTGGATTAACTATGTATTTACCAGGACCTGTTTTATGGAAATTAGCGTTAGTCATGTTCACAGTAACTTTTTCATCGCCAACACTTCCTCCGCTAACAGTAATCGGATTATCCAATCCTACGTAAAATACTTTAACTGCATCAGCACTTACACTTGCACCTGTAGGTGAACCAACCGTATAAGCAACATCATAAGATTGCTGCTCCTGTTTACCTGTAGCCTGATTAAAATAAGAAATAACAACATGTTTTGTATAAGAACCTGTTCCTGCTGCCGTAGATTTATATTCAGCAACGCCATTTGCATTTAATGGTACAGAAGCGCCGTCTATTGTTACTACGGGTCGTGATTCTGCATTATAAGCACCAATACCGGCTGTAATGGTCATTTCCTGTCCCGGCATTAAATAGTTTGAACTTTGACCAACTAATGGTTGATATGAGTTGAAAACTTTTTCAACTGCCCCAACCTGCTGATGACAAAAATCAACCACCATTGCTTCACTATTTTTTACATCATTTTCAAATTTGCTTAAAATAGTAGTTGCAGCAATAGTAGGTGTCATGTGAAAATATGATGCTGCCCAATCATCCTGATTGGCTGTATTATTTGATTTTGGAATTGTTAGATCAATAGGTAAAGAAGTTTGAAACTGCTGAGCAATTTTTGGATCAATCTTTAATAATTGATCTTTAAAGGTTTGTAATTTATCATGAAGTGTTTTACCTTCTGTACCAGGATCACTCATTATACGGGTAGCAGCCTCAAGGTCATCTTCACGCAACGTAGTACTATCATTGTTCTTAAAACCAGCAGCTACATCAATCTGAGATTTTAAACCATCAATATATGTAACCATATTGTTCGCCAAATCCTGTACCTGCTTTGCTTTTGGTGCCCAGTATGCAGCACGGTCATGCGTAGATGCATCATTAAGCTCTGATTCAAATGAAGCAAATATATTGCGGTTCTTTTTATCTAAAGTGCTGCTTGCTGCAATTAAACTTCGATTCACTGTTTTAAAAGCATTTAATATTTCAACTGATACATTTAATGCTAACAATGCTGTAAGCACCAAATACATCAGGTTAATCATTTTCTGCCTTGGCTCTTTAGGTAATGCCATAATACACTTTTATGTTGAATATGCTTTTTAGTTTAAAATTATGCTCTTCCGCCTTGCATGGCACTTATCATATTGCCATATATCTGGTTCAATTTACCAAGATTATTTGCTAAGGCTGCAATTTGATCTTTAGCCCGCACTGCATCACTTGCGGTAGTATTCATTGCATTGGAAGCTTCATTCAATTTACCATAAAACTGATTTAAAGCTTTTAAATGATTATTGCTCTCCTGCAATTCTAATTCATAAATAGTATTTACTGATGAGAGATTTTTGGTTAAAACCTGTATTTGCTCGTGAAAAACTTTTGCACCTTCAGATGCATTTGTAAATGATGTTGCAGAATTGGCAACATTAGAATAAGCAACCTTTACAGCATCCATTGCCTTTGCTGCCTCATTTGTTTTTTGAGTATAATCACCGGTTGCTTTAACCACATCACTTATCTCTCCCATTTTTTCAACAGTAGTTCCCAGCTTTTGAAAACCGGCACTTAACTTACCAAGATTTGTTGGTGTAATATCTGCTTCTTCAAGCATCTTTTCCATTGATTTTAAAGCCGGGTTCCCCATTGGAATTGGCTTGGCACCTTCTAATTTAACCGCATGATCATCTACTGCAGGATAAATAAGATATAATATTCCATATACAAGAAACACTGCGGCCTCTGTACCTAACCCTACTTTTAGAAAAAAATCTGCCCATGAAGTGTGTAATAATTTTTGAAGTGCACCCCAAATAACCACTGCTGCGGCTATGGATACGAAAATGTCTACTACTCTGCTAACTTTTGGTGGAATTGCTGCTGCCATTTTTTTAATTTTTTAAAAATTGATTTTAAGAAGGATATTGTTATGAATAAAAAAATTACTATTTTCTGTATTGCGGTGGAAGGTCAATAACACATCTGAAACCTATATAAGATTTGGTAGTATCCTGGTATTCATATTGCCTTGTACTGGTTTGAAGAAAATAACCAACATCTTTCCAACTTCCGCCTCTCACCACTTTGCGTTTCATTCTTGGAGGATCTGTATCCAAGGCATTCCATTGAATATCAGGGTTCATATCATGCTGAAAATTATAAGCGCCTTCATAAAATAATGAAGATGTCCATTCGGATACATTGCCCGCCATATTATATAAGCCGAAATCATTAGGCCAGTAACTATCTGCCTTCACGGTATAAAAACCACCATCTTCAGGATAGTTTCCTCTGCCTGGTTTAAAATTGGCAAGCAAACATCCTTTTTTATTTCTTAAATAATAATTACCCCACGGATACATTGATTGAGAGCGGCCACCTCTTGCAGCATATTCCCATTCAGCTTCTGTAGGTAATCTAAAATCACTTTCTGTTGCTTTCTTATTTTTTTCCAGATAGCTGTTTAAATAACGGGTACGCCAGTGGCAAAAAGCTTCAGCCTGTTTCCAGTTAACACCAACAACCGGGTAATCGCCGTAAGATGGATGAGCGAAGTAACGTTTCGTCATTGGTTCATTATAAGAGTAAGAAAAATCTCTCATCCAGCATAAAGTATCAGGATAGATTTTTACGTTATAACGGTAAATAAAATCTTTACGGGGGCGGCCTGCATTTTCTCTTTTTGCAGCTTCTTTTAAATTAAAGCCTTGTACATTATACTGCATCATTTCAGGATCTAAATCCATTTTGCCATATAACCTGTTGTCTGGTGAAACAATAAGATCATTTAATTTTTCAAGTGTACCCCTGTCTGCATATTTTATTACTCCGGCACGCTTCCAGTCAATAGCCGTATCTCCATCGGTACTGGTTTTCATATAGCCTAATCTAATTGCTGCCAAAGAATCTCTTACATAATATACAAATTGGCGATATTCATTATTTGTTATTTCTGTAGCATCCATCCAAAAACCACTTATTGAAACTTCTTTGTTGCGTGCAGTATAGTTATAGTTAATATCTTCATCACTTGGCCCCATGTGAAAAGTGCCTGGCGGAACAAACACCATTCCGTAAGGTTTGGTCATACCGTTACGGGATGCCGGAGCCACGCCATGTAATTGGCCATCACCTGCAACAGATTTTGATTTGCCGCCTTTATTACAACTGTTACCAAAAACAAGAATGGTTGCCAGAAATAACATTAAAAAGCCTTGGTTACGCATTTGATATTTTATTCAAGAAATTATTAATTTTATTAGGATTTCAGCAATGTTTGTATAAAGTGCTTAACACAAGTTTTATTAAACACAGCTAAGAATGTATGAACGCGATTTTTTTTTAATTATTTTGTCTCCTGATTGATTTTGTAAAAATTGTTTTGGTCTAATAAATTTTTAAATTCTTCAATTGTTTCTACGGGATTATAACAGTTATAGTGCTCACACAAATATATAAATGTTTTCTCAGAAAACTTTTTACCTCTTAACAAAGGCCAGTAATTATTTTCCATGGTTGATGATTGAATAATTCTGCCAACTATATATTCATTTAAAACTTCTTTTAATGTAGTAAGATTATCGCTGCCGCTGATTACGATTTCTTTTACTCCTTTTATAAGAATCTGGAAACTTAATGCCCAGTAACCAAATGACAGCGGATATTTTAAAGCCACCTGATTTATTATTAGCAGCATTTTTTTAACCCGTGCATTATAGGATTGATCATCAAAATATGCTGATAAATAAATAAGGTTTTCAGCCATTAAGGCATTACCGGAAGGTGTTGCACCATCATACATTTCCTTTTTTCGGATTATAATATCCTGCTGGTTTGCATTTGTAAAGTAGAAAAATATATTGTCTTCATCGCTAAAATCTTTTAAAACCTTTTCTGTCAGCTCTTTTGCATTAACAAGATATTGCTCATTACCTGTAACCTGGCTTAAATTTATATAAGCCTGAATTAAAGCGGCGTAATCATCTAAAAAAGCTGTTTGTTTATGCAAGCTTTTATTCCAGCTATGATGATAAACATTGTTTTGAGCACGTAAATTTTTTTCAATAAATAAAACGCTTGCTTCAGCCATGCTAAAATATGTTTCATCCTGAAAAGCTGCGTAAGCCTTACATAAGCTTTTTATCATTAATGCATTCCAACTTAAAATAATCTTGGTATCTAACAGAGGACGAATACGCTTTTTTCTTTCGTTAAATAATATCTTTTTACATCTTTCTATTAATTCATTTAACTGTTTTATCTCAATGCCGTTAAATGTGGCAATAAATTCTATGTTTTCTGGCTGCCAAATAATATTAGTTTCTTCCCAATTGCCTTGTTCTGAAATATTATATACAGCACAAAAAGTTTCACTATCTGCTTCCAGTAATTGATCAATTTCAGCTTTATTCCATACATAATATTTTCCTTCTATGCCTTCACTATCTGCATCTAAAGCGCTGTAAAAACCACCATCTGCTGAAGTAAATTCACGTTGTACAAATTGAATAGTTTCTTTTACAACATCTGCATACTTCATGTTTCGCGTTAACTGGTAAGCTTCAGTATATGTTTCAATTAACAGTGCATTATCATACAGCATTTTTTCAAAATGAGGTGCGTGCCATTGTTTGTCTGTACTGTAACGTGCAAAGCCGCCACCAAGATGGTCATATATTCCACCTTGCATCATTTTATCAAGACTTAACGTGGCTTGTTTTAAAGCAGCTTCATCACCAAAAAAATAATTACATCTTAATAAATAAAGTATAGAAAATGTTTGAGGAAATTTTGGCGCATTACCAAATCCACCCCACTCTTTATCGCCAACCATTAACAAGTTATCTGCAATTGTTTTTAAAGCCGTATCATTAAAACCATCATCATTTAAATTATCTGTTCTTAACTCATTTACACTTAGCATGTGCTCTATTAAGCTTTGGGCTTGTGTATTAATTTCATTTTTTTTAGTTTG
>CAZZXW010000036.1:6677-15060 GCA_964658095.1 uncultured Parafilimonas sp.
CATTGGCAACGGCACTTAAAACTTCTTTCCAGCTATTGCGGTTATAAGCGGCCACAGGCGGATAATAAGTTCCGCCGTAAAAAGGCTTTAAATCAGGCGTGAGAAAAACGTTTAAAGGCCATCCGCCGCTGCCGGTAATAGTTTGCACGGCATCCATATAAATATGATCAAGGTCAGGGCGTTCTTCCCTGTCTATTTTTATATTTATAAAATGTTGGTTCATTATTGCAGCCGTTTCTTCATCTTCAAAGCTTTCTCTTTCCATTACATGGCACCAATGGCAAGCCGAATATCCAATACTTACAAGTATCGGTTTATCTTCCAGCTTTGCTTTGTTCAATGCTTCTTCACCCCAGGCAAACCAGTTAACAGGATTATGTGAATGCTGTAGTAAATAAGCACTGGTTTCATGTATAAGATGATTGGTAAATTTTTCTTTCATGTTGATTGATACAATATACTACAATAAAAAAATCCCGCTGAATAAACGGGCTTGCAATGCACTTTAAACCAAATTATTTCTTTTTGTTGATACAGGTGAAATGATGATCTAAAGCAGACACCATACTGGGAGAATGTTGCGCCGGTGCAATAATGTTTACATGCAAACCGGCACTTTCAACGGCTTTAACTGTATTGTTTCCAAACGCACCTATCAGTGTGCCGTTTTGTATAAATTTTGGGTAGTTATCAAACAAACTGCGTATGCCGCTTGGTGTAAAAAAACAAATTACATCGTAGGCTTTGTTTTCCATCACCACTTTTAAATCATTGCTTACCGAGCGATACATAAATGCAAGCTGGTAACCGCAGTGGTTATTTTTAAGCCAGTTTACAATTTCATTATCCTGCTGGTTCTCGCTGCACACATATAAAAATTTCTCGTTCTCTTTATGTTTATTAATTACATCAAACATGCTTTTATTAGTGCCATCTGCACCATAAAAAACTTTTCGTTTTCTGTATAAAATAAATTTTTGAAGATAAAGTGCAACAGCTTCTGTAATGCAGAAATATTTGTTTTCCTGGCTAATGGAAATTTTCATTTCATCGCACATTCTGAAAAAATGATCAATTGCATTACGGCTTGTAAATATGATGGATGAAATGGGTTCTAATTTTATAAACGGATAAAAAGTAAGTTGAATATTATGTTTTCGCTCAAGCTCAAAATACGGTGATTTTTCGCTTTCCGGTTTCGGCTGGGTAATTAGAATTTGTGGCGGATGTTTATGTCCGGAAGACTTTTTTAACCCGTTGTTTAACATGCGTGTTTAGTCTTGTTAGATTATGTATTACCTGTTTTTATAAATAACAATTTATAAATAATAAGTAAAGGCATTATTTCTACTGCGCAAAGGTATATAAAAAAGTGTAATGCAGTAAGATTAAGGTTTCTGCGTATGCGTGCTAATGAAACAAGATAGCGCAGCGCCAACAATAAAACGGCAATGCAAAGCGCTACTGTAATCACAATCTTCTTTATTTCATCGGTTGAATATGCAATTACAAAAAGAATAGGTATGAATAAAACGCCGATCAATTTATTAATTAAGAAAACAATAAAGCCGTATTCTGCCGCAGAATCAGATGCATTAAAAACCCAGCCTGTAAAAAGTATTACAAAATATTTTACGCTGTAAATAATGCCAAGTATTGTGGTAGAATAAATAAATAATTGCCAGAATGGAATGGCTGTCCATTTATAAAAAACCGCAACCAATGTTATAAATAAACCACCGGAAAGAATGAATAAAACATTCAGCATAAACGCCGGAAAAAAATTCTGCGACATTTGATCACGTGTTTGCGTTTGCCTGAACGTTGCCTGGAATGACAGTGAAAAAATGCTGCTGAAATATTTTGGAAAAGAGTTTTTTATCATTGCTAAGAAAAAAATTATAAAAATCAACACATAAAAAATAAGATCTGAATCCTGGCTGCTTCTTGCATAGCCAATCATTTTAGGTTGCCTTATTAGTGTTACTTTTTTTGTTATTGATTTTACAGCACTGTCTTTTTTTACAGCTATAATTGCCGGATGAATTGAATCTGTAAATGCAACAGTTTTATTTGCTGTATCAGTTTGAGGAGCAACCACACTATCAATTTGTAAGCGCTTAATTAAAGCTTCAGATTTTTTTAAAATTGAATCATATTTTACTGAATCGCTGTGTGTTTGTTTTAAACTGTCTTTTCTTGTTGTGTTTGATACACTACTATCTTGTGCAGATGCAGATACAAAAAAAGAAAAAATGATTATTAAAGTTGATAAGATGCGCAACATCAGCCACAAAAATATTTCATGCTTATTGCATTATCAAAATAAGCTGATGAAACCAAGATGAATTTTTGATTGCTGAAAATTAAGTTTACTATCATCGCGTTTGCCTTCAGCTAAAGAAATGCTGAAAATGCCTGTACCTGTTTCTAATGAAAGGCCAACACCAAAGCCGATATAAGTATGATTAAATTTAGTATTATTCACATCATAAGCTGTTTGTCCAAAATCTGTAAAGCCGTAAAACCATGAATTTTTTGCAAGTAAATAACGATACTCTGCTGTTTCAACAGCATAACGGTTTGCATAAATACTTTCTTCATCAAAGCCACGCAGTAATCTAAAGCCGCCAAGCCTGTATAATTCATTCTGAAAATAATTGGGCGATTGCAGCCACGCTGCATTTACGGCTAACTTGAATGCAGACTGCTTGCCCAACGGAAAATATTTTGCTGCTGCAAGCTGCAAATGAAACTGGTAACTGTGCAGCTTAACAGTATCATATAATTTAGCAGCGTTAAAACCAGTGTCTTTTATCTGCAACACAGTATTATTTCTCTTTATTTTTTTATTACCAAAACTTCCGGCAATTAAAAACTCAACACCATGCCTGGGATTAAATCTGTAATCCGTATTATAAAAACTGTATTGCAATCCAACGCTGGTTGAACTTAAATCTGCAACAGCAGGCAATGTGTTTGTAAGCTTAATAACATTTGTATCAATATTTAAAACATTGGTATTTGTAGTTTGAATGATAACAGCGCCTGTTTGATGTTGCGATAATTCATATTGAACAGCAACCTGTCCATTAATATTTACATAAGATGAATCCTGTTTATACAATTGAAAATTTACTCCCACACCAAAAGGTGAATGAAAAATATACGGCTGCTGATAAGACAAACTTAACTGCGGAGATTTTGGCTGTAATTGTTGCCAGTTAAAGCTAAGTGTTTCACCCGTACCGAATGAATTACGCAAGCCAACATTTGCTTCGCCGGTGAACAAAAGCTTACCATTGTTCTGATCGCTTTGCGGCAACAAGCCAATTAATATATTAATGCTGTTGCTTCTTGTTGGCTGAAGATATAAATGCAAAGCAGCGCCATTATTCAGCATTTCAATTTTCCATGGTTGTGATTGTTGCAGATAATTTAATAATGCAAGGCGCTGGTTAATAGTATTCAGCTTTGCTTCACTATAAACATCATGCGCATTTATCTGCAGATAATGCAACAGGAAAAATTTAGAGATGCGCATATTGCCTTCAACAATAATGGTATCTATATAATATAAGTTGCCCGGGCTTATATTAAGATGTGCCGAAATTTTATTGTTAATGATGGACAAACTGTCAAGAAAAACTTTTGCAAAAGGATAACCATTGTTACTATAATAATCAATTACTGCATTATAAATATCTTCCAGTTTTGCTGCAGAAAAATTTTGTTGTGTTATCTTTTCTAAATTATAGCCAAGCGAAACAACCAGGTTTTTATCAGAATCATTTATAGATAATTTTTGCCATTCATATTTTTCACCGCTGAAAAGTTTTATTGAAACAGAAGATGAATCTTCCCAAACAGAATCTATTGATGCAGCTGCATAACCTTTTATTGAAAGCAATGCAGGCAAACGGTTTACATATTGAATGCAGCTTGTTTTGTTACTGAATATTGTTTGCAGGTTTAAAGCAGTTATAATTGATGAATCTGCTGATACCGGATGAACAATCAATTTACAATTTCGTTGCGCGTTTGCCTGCGTGAATAAAAAACCAAATAATAAAAGCTGGAGAATAAAAACTGTATGATGATATAATTTTGTCATTCCTTTCAAGCCAAACAAGATTACAAAACTTTATTTCAATGGCAGGTATTTACATTCACGTTCCGTTTTGCAAAAAAGCCTGTTATTATTGCGATTTCCATTTCTCTACTTCTCAAAATACAATGCACGAAATGGTGCAGGCAATTTGTAAAGAAGCGGCTTTGAGAAACGACTATGTAAAAGAAGATATTGCAACCATTTATTTCGGAGGAGGAACGCCATCATTATTAACGATTGACGATTTGCGGTTTACAATTGATACGCTGCATGGTTTATTTACAATTAATAATGATGTAGAAATAACGCTGGAAGCAAATCCTGATGATATAACTGAAGAAAAATTATTGCAGTGGAAGCAGGCTGGTATTAACCGTTTAAGCATTGGTGTACAAAGTTTTTTTGATGAAGATTTATTGTGGATGAACAGGGCGCATAATGCACAACAGGCTTATAAAAGTATTTTGCTGGCACAACAAACCGGCTTTAATAATATTACGATTGATCTTATTTATGGTTTGCCCCAATTAAGCGATGAACGCTGGATAAAAAATATTGAAATGGCAATACAATTAAATATACCACATCTCTCCTGTTATGCATTAACGGTTGAACCAAATACTGCTTTACAAAAAATGATTGTATTACAAAAAAAAGAGAATGTTGATGCAGCAAAACAAAGCAGGCAGTTTAAAATACTAATGCATTATTTGACTGCAGCAGGTTATGAACATTATGAAATTTCAAATTTTGCAAAGGCAGATTTTAGAAGCAAACACAACAGCAGTTACTGGCAGGGAAAACCTTATCTTGGTTTAGGTCCATCAGCACATTCTTATAACGGTAATTCAAGACAATGGAATGTTGCAAACAACACTTTGTATATAAAAAGTATAAACGAAAATATTATTCCTTTTGAAGCAGAAGATTTATCATCAATTCAAAAACTGAATGAATATATTATGACAAGCCTGCGCACAATAGAAGGTTTATCACTACAAAAAATTAAAGCCTTAAGCAATGAAACAGTTGCTTCAACTATATTAAATGATGCATCAAAATTTATTCAGCAGGATTTGATGGAAAGAAAGAACGGATCATTAGTATTAACTCAAAAAGGAAAATTTTTAGCGGATGGGATTGCGGCTGATTTGTTTAGAGTTTATTAAACCAGCATCTTTTCAATCGCAGTAAATCCATCTGCAGGCAACAACTGTTCCCATAAAATTTTATAAATTATATCTGCAATTGGTATATCAACCTTAAACTGTTGATTCGTATTGTGCACGCACTTGCTGGCATTGTAACCTTCGGCCACCATACCTAATTCAAGCTGCGCAACTTTTACTGAATAACCTTTGCCAATCATGCTACCCAACATGCGGTTGCGGCTATGTAAAGAATAACAGGTAACCAACAGATCACCCAAATAAACAGAAGCTGCATAATTAATATTTGCATTCGATGTTTCATGTTTTACCTCACGCACAAAACGCACCATTTCGTTTGCAGCATTGGCAATGTAAACGCTTAAAAAATTATCGCCGTAATCAAGCCCGTGTGCAATGCCTGCACCTAATGCATAAATATTTTTCATGATGGCTGCATACTGCACACCAATTACATCGTGGTTAACTAACGTAGAAATAAATTCTGTTGTAAAGCCTTCCGCAATTTGTTTGGTTGCATTTACATCAAGCCCTGAAAAAGTGAGATAAGAAAGTTTTTCTGCTGCTACTTCTTCTGCATGAGAAGGCCCTAACAGCGTGAAATAATTTTCAAGCGGCACATTAAAATTTTCATTCAGGTATTCATGAAACAACTGGTTCTTTTCAGGTAAAATTCCTTTAATAGCAGAAACAATTTTCTTGTTATTAAATGCATCTTTATTCAATGCACTCAGCACCTGGTGAACATACACTGATGGAATTACAGCAACCAGTACATCACTTTGTTCAATCACAAAATTTATATTGCTGCTTAGCTGTAATTTGTCAGTATTAAAATATGCGCTGCTTAAATAATGCGGGTTATGCCTGCGTTTAGAAAGATGATCTATCGTATCATCATTACGCACCCACCAGTAAATGTTTTTACCATTGTCAGTTAAAATTTTTGCAATCGCTGTTGCCCAGCTTCCGCTGCCTAAAATCCCAAATTGCATCGTTATAAATTATTGACAAAGATATTATTTGAAACTGTTGATTATTGCTTTAACAGTTTTGTTCCTACAGCACAATCAAGACATTTCTTATATTCACAATAGTTATTTTTTAAATGAATAAGCGCCTGGCTATCGAACGCATTTTTATTTTCAACATCAAACAATTTCCACTGCTTTGTAATTGTGTTTTGCTCAGGCTGTAGTTGCAAAAGCCAGCTTACGGCTTTATCTTTCCATGCGTGTTCATTATGCAATAATCCATAAGTAAAAAATACAGGCACAATTGCATTTATAATTATATGCCGAATAAATGATCTGCCAAGTGGTTTTGTCTGATAAGCAGTTTCATCAGTTAGCGTATAATGATAATTCCAGAAATCATTTGCAGTAATATCAAACCATTGAAAAACTTCATTGCTGTTAGTTGCCGTTTTTATTTTAGAGAATAAATGAGATGACTGATGCACCAGCATTGCCAGTTGCGCTAACCTGATGGTAGGAAAATTATTTGGCCGCATTCTTAAAAAATCAGGCTTGCGGTTTATTGGTTTTAACTGATATTTATTGGCAAGAAATCTATATTCTTTTTGCAGCATTACTACATAATTATCTTCAACATGCACATCTAATAAACCAGCACAACCAAGTAGTAATGCTTCTAATTGATTAACCTGGTTCTTGTGTTTTGCAAGGATATTTATAGTAAGTGTTTTAGCAACGTTTTCAAAAAAATCAGCGTTCACTTTCATTCCAAAGCTGCGAGCCAGCATTTGCCAGAAAACTTCTTCCCAATTATTGTTTGCCTGTTGCAGTAAATGTTTTATCAAGCTTGATTTATTTTCAAGCCGTTCTATAATCAATCGTTCCTTCCATGCAAGCCAGTTTACTTCATTTAAAACAGGCAATGCAAATGAACATGGAATAAACTCAGTTGCATGCATTAGCCGTTCAAACTTCTGCAATAAAACTTTTGGAACTAAAGATTGCAATTCCAGTGTTGGCAAATTGTTTCCATGTATATCTTTTATATCAACATCATATAACCAAACAACATGTAGAATTATGTTGCTATAATTTTTATTATTTGAATGATTATGTGCTAACCAATCTGAAGCTTTTACATGCAATTCAACATTACCAATCCACGTAGTGTTATCAAAAATAATTTTTGCTTCGCTAAAATCAGGGCCGGCATTTTTATTAAGATTTCCAGTTTGGATAATTTGCAATGAACGTTCATCTGTTGTTATAAGATGCGCATGGTTAAAGTATTGAAATTGCCATATAAACTGCAGCAGCCGTTCAGTCATAACGTAAAAACAAATTACATTAATTTATGCAACTGCTGAACAACTTTGTTTACCGGCAATCCCATTACATTATAAAAATCTCCATTGATTGATTTAATGCCAATCATGCCAATCCACTCCTGGATAGCATAGGCACCAGCCTTATCATAAGGCTCATATTTATCTATATAAAATTCAATCTGCGTATCAGTCAGTTTATTAAAAATTACTTCAGTAATATCTGAAAAACGTGTTACCGTTTTGTCTTTTAAGATTACAACACCGGTAATTACTTTATGTGTAACACCTGATAAAGATTTAAGTATGTCAATCGCATGTTTTCTATCAACAGGTTTACCAATAATTTCATCATTTAAAATAACCAATGTATCTGCAGCTAAAATTATCTGTGGCGTGTTATTCAATTTTTTTTGAACAGACATTGCTTTCTTTTCAGCAATAAAAACAGGCACTTCATCAGCAGGCATCTTTGAAGGATAGCTTTCATCTGCGTTGCTTACAACAACTTCAAACGGCACTTCAGCCCATTCAAGCAATTGCTTGCGCCGCGGCGATTGTGAAGCAAGAATTATCTGCTGCATATCAATAATAAAATCTAAAAAATAACATAGAAAGAATACCGGTAAACATTATAAATTTTACGGTGTTGCTTAGGGTATGAAAGTCTTGTGCAGTTTGGGCTTTGAATAATTTTCTAAACACATTTACCAGCGGAATAAAAATTAATATCAAACAATACAATGCACTAAACCACCAGCGAAACTGCAGCACATAAATTTGTAATACCAGTAAGGTTAA
>CAZZXW010000037.1:0-2192 GCA_964658095.1 uncultured Parafilimonas sp.
GGAACTTCATTCGCTACTCACGAAACCTCATTCGCAACTCATTTCATTCAACACTTTAATATTTTTCCCGGATTTTTTCAGGCAGCCACATTTAGATTAACAGGTTTTCCGGTTTGGGTTTCAATTGCCTTTAATGGTTTTGTTGAAATGTTCAGGTAATTGAAATGGTTAGCCGAATATCGGTTGTATCCGCTGCATGTGCAAATTCTGGATTCACATTTTTTCCCCGAACAATTGCCTTCACCACATGATTGAAATACTTTTGCAAAAACAAAAGAATGTACAAGTTAAAAGTGATTTCTTCTACGGTTAGGCCGGGCAGAAAAGGGCCAACCATCGCAAAGTGGATAACAGAACTGGCAAGGCAAACCAACAATTTTGAAGTGGAGCTGCTTGATCTTGGCGAAATAAACCTGCCTTTAATGAATGAGCCTGTGCACCCGATGATGAAGCAATATGAACACGAACATACCAAGGCGTGGAGCGCAAAAATTGAAGAAGCGGATGCCTTTATTTTTGTAAGCGCTGAATACGATTACAGTTATCCTGCCTCTCTAAAAAATGCGCTGGAATACCTGGTGCATGAATGGGCGTTTAAAGCGGCCGGGCTGGTTACATATTCTGCCGGTCCGTTTGCTGGTGTACGCGGCTGGATGTCTTTAAAACTTGATTTACTTTCCTTAAGATGTATTGCGGTTCATGAAGGTGTGCATATACCATTTATAACGCAGGCCATTAATGAAGAGGGTATTTTTATTCCGAATGAACATGTGATAAAGTCTGCGGACATTATGCTTGCGCAATTGCTGCGCTGGACTAAAGGCATGAAGGCAATTAAGGAAGATAAGTAGGAGAGGAAGAAGCTGATTTATAATAAAAAAGGCTGAACCTTGTTCAGCCTTTTTTATTATAAAGAAAATAGTTAGTTATCGTTTATAATCCGCATCTACCGTTACTTTATAAGAACTACCAGCATATTCCTGTGTTTCAGAAGCATTAAAATGCAGATCACTTGAAGTAAGATTAGTAACATTTGCTTTGGTGGTATCACCATCAGAAACAATAGTTAATAACTTGGAAGACGAATTGTAAGTGTACGTTCCGTTATCAGTACCTGAACTATCTGTGGATGTAACGGTTCCGTCACTGTTAAAAACTAAAGTGCCTAATGTAGTTGTATCACCACCTGCAGGCGTGTTGTTTACATATTCCAGGGATACAATTTTGTTGGCGTTCCAAGTACCAACAATACTTGCGTTGTTGTCTGAATCTTTACTGCAGCCAGCTAAAATCAATACACCGCCAATAAAGGAAAATAGAATCTTTCGCATAAGAGTTAAATTTTTTTGATTTGCTACCTAAACGAATGCTTAAGTCTTTTATTGCTTTTTAATACTCCATCTTACGCAAGGCCGGCGCTTTTATCCACGTGGTAATTACAACAGCAACCGTCATGCATCCGCCAAAAACAACAGATGGTACAACACCTAATAATTTAGCCATAACGCCGCTTTCAAACTGTCCCAGTTCATTACTTGAATTAATGAACATGGAGTTTACGCTCATAACACGGCCACGCATATTATCTGGTGTTTGCAACTGCACAATGGTGCCGCGTACAACAACGCTTATTCCATCTAACATACCACTTACCAGCAATGCAATAAATGAGAGCCAAAATATTTTTGACAGACCAAACAGTATGATGCACACACCAAAACCGAATACGGCAAATAATAATTTATAACCTTATTTGTTGCGCATCGGAAATACAGTTAATAGTATAACACTGCAGATGGCGCCGAGGTCTGTAGCGCCGTTTAAAAAGCCAAAGCCTTCAGAGCCTACTTTTAAAATATCTCGTGCATAAACGGGCACCATGGCAACAGCGCCACCAAACAGCACGGCAAAAAGATCAAGCGAAAGCGCACCCAGTATCGCTTTTGTTTCAAAGACAAACCGCAAGCCTTCCTTTACACTGTCCCAGGTTTTCTTTTCTGTTTGTACGTTAACCGGTGGCCTTGATTTTAAATTGATGAGTAAGGTAAATGCTGCTATCATCAAACCAACAATCACTGTAAATGTGCCTGTGTTGCCTAACGCTGCTATTAATAAACCACCCACTGCATGCCCGGAAACGGAAGCCGATAAATAAGATGCCTGGTTCCATGTAGTGGCGTTTTGTAATAATG
>CAZZXW010000037.1:2202-14714 GCA_964658095.1 uncultured Parafilimonas sp.
GTGCGGCGAGAGCATGAAGTCCAACGAGATCGATGGGAACAATTTGTGCCAGCACCACATTAAAAACCGGGCCTGTAAAAGAGCGTACAATACCGGTGCAAAACACAATGGCATAAATTAATAAAGCAATGGTATGGTTTGGAAAAATGGTGGCTGTATGTTTTGTTGAAAGCAATAATAAAATAACAGTAGCAACCAAGTACAAACTAAGCCCACGGATGAGTAATGTTCGCTTATTGCTTATGTCAATCACATGACCGGCATATAAAGCCAGTGAGATAGCCGGCACCACTTCAGATAACCCAAGTAAGCCAATGGCAAACGGTGCATTGGTAAGATTGTAGATCCACCAGCCAAGCAGGGTTGTCATCATGCGCATGGCCATTACAAAGCAAAACCTGCCGGTAACTAAATTTCTAAACTCGGGGATTTTTACTGCATCAAAGGAGCCAGGTTTTTGTAAAGTTGCTTCAGCCATTAATTTACATTTAAATAAAATTGCCTTGCTTCAGATTCGTTATTCAGCACTTGTATTATTTGTTCAAGATGCTGTTCATTGTCTAAAAAATTGGCATTAGCTGCATCAACAAAAATTGTTTTTATGTTATGATGTTTTATATAACTGGTGTAAGTTTCCTGTATGCTAAACAAATATTCATCAGCAATACTTTGTTCGTAACTGCGGTTGCGCTTCTTAATATTTTTTTGAAGCTTTTGCACCGGCGAATGCAGGTAGATAATTATATCAGGCAAAATCAATTGAGCGCTCATAATGTCAAACAACTTCTGATACAATCTAAACTCTTCATCCGGCAAATTAATTTTTGCAAACAGCAAACACTTTGAAAAAAAATAATCAGACACCGTTATGTTTTGAAACAAATCAGTTTTATGCATCATATCTTTTAACTGCTTGTAACGCTCTGCCATAAAAAATAATTCAAGCGGAAAAGCATTCTGTTTTGGGTTCTCATAAAACTTTGGCAGGAAAGGATTATCAGCAAATTGTTCCAGTATCAAACGTGCATTTAATTTTTTGGCAAGCAAATGCGCTAATGTAGTTTTTCCGGCGCCGATGTTGCCTTCAATCGCTATGTAATGATATTGCATCGCTTCAAAATTAATAGTGCGGTTTAGTTATCAGTTTAAATTTTATACACAGGCAAATTGTCTTTACATTCTTCAAGCAATTGTTGTATTGATTTGTGCAAAACAGGATGTATTACATCTGCAGCAATCTCTGCCAGCGGCGTTAATGCAAACCTTCTTTCCGTTAATAATGGATGCGGAATTGTTACTAACGATGAATTAATTATAACATCATCCATCAATAAAATATCAATGTCAATAACACGTGGACCCATTTTAAATTCTCGTTTCCTGCCCATTAATTTTTCAACATCTAATAATTGCTGCATTAAGTTTTGCGGTGATAATAAAGTTTCCAGTTGCAAAGCCTGGTTATAAAAATCAGGTTGATCTGTAATGCCCCAGGCTGCTGTTTTATATACAGAAGATTGTTTTGAAATTGTTCCGCAGGCTTGCTGAATTAATTTAAAAGCCTGTTGCAGATTATAAAACCTGTCACCTAAATTACCACCTGTAAGCAGAAATGCTGTATTCATAAATTGAAAAAATAACTGCCTTAAATATGATTAATTTTACCTTCAAATAAACAATTAATAATTGAGTGTGTTAAACATTCAAACATCTAATCAAAATAAATAATGAAGAGTTTTTTAAAGATTTTTTTAGCTACGCTTGTAGCATTGATCGTTTTTGGTGTTGGCCTTTTTTTCAGTTTATCCCTTATGATTGGCAGCGCTGCTTCATCAGTTAAAACAGACATTGGCTCAAATGGCGTGCTGGTGCTTGATTTAAGTCAATCATTTAAAGAACAGGCACAAAACAATGCTTTGAATGTTGTGTTTGATAATCCATCTTCCAACATTCCAGGTTTATATGATGTTGTACGAATGATTCATTACGCAAAAAAAGATTCATCAATAAAAGGCATTCTTATAAAAGCCGGCAGTAATAATAACGGCTATGCTTCAAGTGAAGAAATGCGGCAGGCATTGATTGATTTTAAAAAGAGTGGCAAGTTTATAATTGCTTATGGTAATGTTATTACTGAACAATCTTATTACGTGGCAACCGTTGCTGATAGAATTTATTGCAACCCGGCCGGTGGCGTTGAATGGGATGGTTTTTCTGTGAACCTGCTTTTTTTGAAAGGCTTGCTTGACAGGCTTGAGATTGATCCGCAGATTTTTTATGCAGGCAAATTTAAAAGCGCAACTGAACCGTTACGCGTTACCCAAATGACGGATGCTAACCGTTTGCAAACAACTGTTTGGTTGAATGATCTGTATAATAATTTATTGTTACGCACTGCTGCTGCAAGAAATATTGATACGGCTACGTTGCATCAGCTTGCAAACAATGGCTCTATTCAAACTGCTAATGATGCATTGAAATATCATTTAGTGGATGCATTAAAATATGATGACCAGGTGAAAGATGAATTGCTGCATCGTTTAAATAAAGATAAAAAAGCGGATATTAATTTTGTTTCGTTTGGCAAGTATGCAAAAGCTGTAGATTATAAAAGCAATGGTGATGGTGGCAGCATTGCAGTTATTTATGCGCAGGGTGATATTGTGGACGGGAAAGGTGACAAAGATCAGATTGGCAGTGATGATTATGTAAAGATGATAAGTAAGGCAAGGCTTGATGATAATATAAAAGCAATTGTGTTTCGTGTAAATTCACCGGGTGGCAGTTCAATGGCAAGTGAAGCTATCTGGCGTGAAATTACATTGGCTAAAAAAGCAAAACCCGTTATTGTAAGTATGGGTGATTATGCGGCTTCAGGCGGTTATTATATTTCATGTAATGCAGATTCAATTTTTGCTGATGAAACTACTATCACTGGCTCAATTGGCGTATTTAGTATTTTACCTGATATGCATAAGTTCTTTAATGATAAATTGGGTATCACTTTCGATGGCGTTAAGACTGCGCCTTATGCTGATATGGGTTCTGCAAGCCGGCCATTAACACAGCCTGAAAAAAACTTTGTACAGTCTGCAATTGATACTATTTACAACACATTTAAAACGCGTGTTGCGGATGGCAGAAAAAAAGATGTTGTATACATTGACAGCATTGCCCAAGGTCGTGTTTGGACGGGGAAAAGAGGTATTGGTGTTGGTATAGTTGACCGTACAGGAACCTTGCAGGATGCTGTTGATTGTGCTGCACGTATGGCAAACATTTATAATTACCGCACCAAAGAATATCCTGAAAAAAAATCATGGCTTGAGGAATTAACGAGCCAATCATTTTCTGCACAGGCAAGCCAGAAAGCGTTAATAAAAGAGATAGGAGTTGATCAATACAATTTATTGCAACAGGTAAAGCAGCTTAAAGACATGGCAGGTAAACCGGAAAGCAGGTTACCGTTTACGATTGGGTTTAATTAATGTAATATTATTTTAATCTGCGGTTAACATCCATTCTTTGATGCAGTATTCTTATAATTTCAATTACTCCATCTTCGCTCTTCTTATAAAATATTAAGTGTGATTTTACTTTAGCAGCTTTATAACCTTCTTTAATGTGTGCCATTGATTTTCCGCTTTCATAATGTACGGAGATATATTCCATTTCATCAATCAATAAGTTATAATATCTGTCAGCTTGTTCTTTAGACCAGGTTTTATAAGTATATAACTAAATGTCTTCAAGGTCTTGTATGGCTTTTTCACTTATTCTATAAGTTGCCTTTATTACAAGTTTTGCTATGTATGTCTTGAAGATGTTTTTTTGGATTAAAATTTTTGAGCATCCGGCTCTTTTCACCACGTTCTAATTCCGTTCTAAGCTGTTTTGTTTTTTTTTCTTCAAGTTCAAGCAACCGCAAAGCGTTTCTTATAACTTCACTTGCAGAATTATATCTTCCTGAAGAGATTTCTTTATTGATAAAACTTTCAAAATAACTTCCAAGCAATATTGAAGTATTCTTAGCCATTATAATTGTTTAATCAAAAATACCAAAAATTGGTATTCATAATATCACACTTCAATCAAATCATCATTTACAATGGCAAACACTTTATCTGTTTTCTTTTTATCAACAATATAAACGCCGCTGAATTTTGAGAATGCCGGCATCACTGCAAATGCATTACTAAAATAAAAACAGGGAAAGGTTAATGATTGCCGGCTCTTGCCTTTTATAAAAATACCCGGGTGTAAATGGCCTGTAAAAAAATAAGCATCTGCATGTTGAGGATGCTTTTCTATGTGCGCATAATCATGTAAGAAAGCAAGTGAATTGATGCGTAAAGGCTCATCAGCAAACAACTGAACATTTAATTTTTTATACCAGTCTTTATGCAAAATATCATGATTGCCTTTTACTAATAATATTTCAAGTTGTGTAACATCACTACGCCATTTTTCAAACAATAAATTTTCTTTGTTTGCATTGCTGTGAAAAAAATCACCAACCACAATTAACTGTTCAGGCTTATAAAATTGTAATAAAGAAAATAAGCGTTGCAGGTCTTCAATAAAAAGATGTTGCGGAACTGGAACACCAGATTTTCTGAAATGTCCTGTCTTGCCAAAATGCGTATCAGAAACAATCAATGCTTTTGCTTCTTCCCAAAAAATTACACGTTGATGTGAAAGCCATAAATGCTGATCCCTGAAATAAAAATGCTGATGTTTCATTTAATATAAACAATGAAAAAAAGATAAGGTTGATTTAATGATGTACTAATAAATCCTGCAAGAAAATAGATGCGATGGTAAAATAAATTACAAGCCCGGTTACATCAACAAGCGTTGCGACAAATGGCGCAGATGAAACAGCCGGATCGCCTTTTAATCTTTTTATAATGATAGGCAACATAGAGCCTGCAAGCGTACCCCATAATACAACTCCAATTAAAGAAAAACCAATGCTCACACCTATCATCAGCCAATGTGTTCCATAAAGATTTTCAATAAGGCCTTGCACCATTAATAAGTGCCACACAAAAATGCGTACAAAACCAATAATGCCTAAAATGCTTCCTAAAAGGATGCCGCTTGCAACTTCTCTGCGCATTACACGCCACCAATCTGCCAGCGTAACATCCCCAACAGCAAGCGCCTGTATAATTAATGTTGATGCCTGCGAACCACTGTTGCCACCACTGCTCATAATTAAAGGCACAAAAATAGAAAGCACAACTGCCGCCTGAATTTCATCTGCATAATGCGACATAGCTGTTGCTGTAAGCATTTCACTTAGAAACAAAATGATCAGCCAGCTAACTCTTTTTTTAACCAGTTTAAACAATGAAATATCAAGATACGGTTCATCTAATGCTTCTGTACCACCAATCTTTTGTATGTCTTCGCTATACTCTTCGTTGGCAACCCAAAACATATCATCAATGGTTACTATGCCCATTAAAATATTATTGTCATCTGTTACGGGCAGTGCAACGCGGTTGTTCATTTTAAAAATTTCACTGGCATGTTCCTGGTCTGTATTTACATTAAGCGCAATCACACGCTCATCCATTAATTCTTCAATTTTTTGTTGTGGTGATGCAAGAATAATATCACGTATCCGCAAGTCATCAATCAACTCGCCATTTTTGTTTATCACATAAATCACATCAATGGTTTCAGTGTTCTTACCCACTTTGCGAATGATGTTTATTACTTCTTCGATAGTATTGAAAGAATGCACGTAGATGTAATCCGGCGTCATTAAACGGCCAATGCTATCTTCAGGATAACCAAGCAATGAAAGCGTGATCTTTCTTTCTTCCGGGTTCAGCAGTTTTATAAGATCACGAATAACACCTTTAGGCAGCTCTTCCAAAAAATCGGTTCGGTCATCAGCAGGCAATTCGTTCAGCAGCTCTGCAGTTTTATAATTGCTTAATTCATGCACAATTCTTTTCTGCACACTAACATCAAGAATCTTAAAAACTTTTGCAGCACGGTTAATTGACATGCCTGCAATAATCTCTCCTTCATGTTCCGGAAATTCATAAATGAGATCAACTACATCGCTGATGTTCTGATCATCCAAAAAACTGCGGATAAGCAAAACGTCATTCGATTGTACCAATTGTTCAAACTGATCTTTTAATGATATTTCTTCGAGTTCAGCACTCATTCGCGCAAATTAGTAAAACCATTTTTTATAAAAGTGATTCAAAGATTATTTAAAAATTTTTAGCCAGTTTTTATATTCGTTTTTGCTTCTTATTATATTGTGTGCTTAAAATTTTAAATGATATCATCATTTCTTGAAATAAAAAATTCACCGAAACGCGGCAGAGGTGTTTTTACAACAACAAACATTAAACAGGGAACCGTAATTGAAGTTTCTCCTGTAATTGTTTTAACAGAAATTGAACGCAAAACAATTGAAAAAACATTGCTGTTTCATTATGTTTTTGAATGGGGAAATGATAAGAAAAAAGCAGCAATGGCACTTGGTTATATATCTTTATACAACCATAGTTATGATGCAAACTGTGAGTATGAAATGGAATACGGAAAGAAACTGATGACCATCAAAACTGTAAAAAACATTAAAAAAGGAGAGGAGCTTTTTATAAATTATAATGCTGTGCCTAACGATGCTACAAAGGTTTGGTTTGATACAGCCAGGTAAAACAACTGAATGCTAATCTCTGGGTGCAGTGCTTAACTTTTTAAGCATTTCGTCTGAAATATTTTCTGACGCACCATAACCTGTAACTAAAACACCTTTTGTACCATCTGAAGATTGTATTGCATAAACAGCTGCTTCATCACCTGGGTCTGAATCGCCTTCATAACGATATACATCGACCACTTCAAATTCTTTGGTCTTGTATTTTCCCTTGCTGCAAACAAGTTCATCTTTATCAATATTATAATCGGTCGTAAAACCTTGTTTGCGCAATTCTTCTATTGCTGTTGAAACCGTTTCGTAATGTGTTTTATGATTCATTGTACAAGTTTTTATCAAGTTATTAATCATTAATCAAACATAAATATATAACTACTTCCAGGCTGTTTTTAAAAATCTTAACCAGTTGTCATGCATAATGTTTTTTATATCCTGATCTGAATAACCACGCTTACTTAATAATGCCGGAATTTTATTTAAGTCTTCGATCGTATCAACATCGTAAGGACATTGTTCTTTACCAAACGCACCATCCAAATCAGAACCAATACCAACATGTAAAGTATTGCCTGCAAGCTGGCAAATGTGATCCATATTATCAATCACTTTTTCTAAACCGCAGTTCATATTTTTTGGTGTTGATGTTCCGCGTTGCCAGTTTGAAACAAGCATCCACGCATCAAACGCACAACCAATTACTGCATTACGTTCAATTAAAATTTTTAGCTGTTCATCACTAAACTGGCGGTTATGATTTACCAACGCTCTGCAATTATTATGACTTGCCCAAACATGTCCATGAAATAAATCTATTGCATCCCAAAACGCATCATCGCATAAATGCGTTGCATCCAAAATAATATTAAGGCGCTCCATTTCTTTCAATAAAGCTTTGCCATCAGCATTTAATTTACCGGTTGAATTTGTTCCGTTTGCGTAACGTCCCGGCCCATAGTGTGCAGGGCCAATTGCACGCAAGCCATAATTATATGCACCTTCAACATAACTGATATCAATTAAAGAATCTGCGCCTTCCAAACTCAATACGTAACCTACAGGTTTCGCTTTATTTTTATTATTCATCCATAAAGAAACATGCGCATTCAATTCATCAGCATTAGTAATCATTTTCATTTCGCCACAATCTTCTATGGCTTTGTACCATGCAAGCTGTGCCTGTGTTTGCGCCCATGCTTGTTGTGGCGAGTGCCAGCCTGAAAGCGAACTTTTATCATCAACATATCTTGCTATTTGCGTGGCAACCACTAACCCAACATTAGCTTTTTTTAATTCAGGTAACGCAACTGTTCCATTGCTTCTATCTGGTTTATCATGCTGATCTTTTTCTGTGTTTCTTATTTCAAAAACAGGTTTGCGCAAGTCGCGGTTCCATTCCATTGCATTCATGCTTAAATCCAAATGTGCATCTATGGTAAACATGTTTATAGTTTAAGTGCTGCCTTTGCTTGAAACCAAATAATAATTTATTTCTTTTCTGTTTATCACTACTTCCATTCATGAAATAGCGTTGAGAAGAACTCATCTGCTTTTTTATTAAACTCATCTGCATGTTCAACTAACGTTGCGTGTGGCGAATTAGGCACAACCCATAAATAAGCTTTTGTAATACTCTGATAAATGAGCGTTGTATGTTCAATTGAAATTAAATCATGGTCTCCGCAAACAATTAATGAAGGGCACCTGATGACTTTCAGATCGTTCAAAGCAATATTTGGCTGGTTCCAGTCAAGCATAAAAATCTTCCAGTCAGTTTTTTCTTTTTGTGTTGATCTTTGTTTGTTATAAGAACTATCATATTGTTCTTTTTCAGATTTCCAAACACCTGCAGCAAATGCTGTAGAATCCGGCCAGAGATTAGCACCGGTTGAGACAAGCTTTATCACTTTTTGCGGATGGCGCATAGCAAGCAGCAACGCATTAATACCACCATCACTCCATCCGATCACATAAGCAGAATCAATGTGCAGCGTATCTAATAACGCAGCAAAATCATCAGCCATCATTTCAAAACTTAATGAATCGCCATTGTCAATTGACTTGCCTTGTGCACGGCTATCAACAGCAATAACTTTATATTTTTTAGCGAAGTAAGGAATGTTTTTTTTAAAGGCATTTATTGATCCGCCGTTGCCGTGTATCATCAGCAATGGCTGGCCGCTTCCATAAATTTCGCAATACATATTTATGCCGCGGATGTTATAATATTTGCCTACTGCAGGATTATTTCCGTAATCAATTTTTGTTTGTGCAAAAATGATTTGTGCAAGGCAGCAAAGCAAGACAGAACAAAGAACAATTTTTATAATCATAAGCGATCAATTGATTTATTAAACAGTAAACTGGTAACCAATGTAACTATTATTTTCAACATAGTTTCTGTGCAGATAGTTTAACAACATAATATAAATAACAGATTAGTATAGCAATTAGAATTGTTGAATGACTGAAAAAAAATCTGTAATGATTACTTATTTTCACTTCTTAATTTATTCTATGGCACACTGGCTTGTAAAATCAGAACCTGACGCTTATAGCTGGCAACAGCTTGTAAAAGATAAAGAAACATCATGGGATGGTGTGAGGAATTTCGCCGCACGCATACATTTAAAAGCCATGAAAAAAGGTGATGAGGTTTTATATTATCACAGCAACGAAGGAATGGAAATCGTTGGTATTGCAAAAGTTGCAAAAGAGTTTTATCAA
Organism: uncultured Parafilimonas sp.; assembly: GCA_964658095.1. Classification (GTDB taxonomy): domain Bacteria; phylum Bacteroidota; class Bacteroidia; order Chitinophagales; family Chitinophagaceae; genus Parafilimonas. Next base: position 11,621 of record CAZZXW010000037.1, read on the forward strand.
GATCCAACTACCGAAGATGATAAATGGGTTTCAGTGCTGCTGAAGCCATTGAAAGCTTTAAAAAAACCTGTATCACTTACACAAATAAAAGCAGACAAGCGGTTACAAAATATGGCGCTTGTAAGAATAGGAAGATTGTCTGTACAACCTGTTTCAGATGAAGAATGGGATGTGATTATGAAACTTGTTGAAATGGCATAGCATATATTATTCCTTTATCATTTACTTTCTTTTAACGCTGTTGATTGGTTACAAAACTTCAGTTATGGCAATTAACTTCTGCAAGCTTGTTATAATTCCACTTAATTTTTTTGCTGAAATATGTAAATAAATTATTTCCGCATCTCATTTAAAAAATCAATCAACTTATATGAAATACTTACAACATTTCATGGCAGTAATTGCCATGAGCGCAATGCTTATTGCCTGTAATAAAGGACAACGTAACACGCAAGTGCAAGACGAACAACTCGTTTCACCAATGTCTGCAGATACAACCGCAATGGAAAAGAATAATGATCAAAACGATAAAAGCGAACAGTTTAATACCGGTGATACAATTGCAGCACCTGTTATATCTGGAAATAGTTCATCAAACACAACTAACAACGCTGATTGGGATAAGAAAATAATTAAACCAGCGGATATACAATTACAACTTAATGATTATAGCAACTTCAATAATTTCATTCATTCATCTTTACAGAAATTTGGGGCATATATAGCGGATGAAAAGCAAACACAAAATGATTACAAGATTGAAAATAATATAACTATCAAGGTGCCTGTAAGCCAGTTTGATAATCTTATTAATTCTTTAAACGGAAAAGGAATAACAATAACAGAAAAAAATATTTCAAGTAATGATGTAACCGGAGAGGTTTTAGATACAAAATCACGTATGCTGGCAAAGATGGCTGTGCGTGATAAATATCTTCAATTACTAAAACAAGCCAAGAATATGAATGAAATATTACAGGTTCAAAATGAAATCAACAGCATCCAGGAAGATATTGAATCTGCAAACGGCAGGGTTAGTTACTTGCAACATTCATCTGCTTACAGCACTGTTTATGCTGATTACTTTCAATATGTAAATGGTAAATCTGCTAATGATGAAAAGCCTGATTTCTTTACAAAATTATGTAAAGCGTTTTCTATCGGCACTTCTGTAATTAGCAATTTAATTTTGTTTTGCATTAGTATTTGGCCACTAATTTAATAGGATTATTTGTTTTAATTTATTTTAAAAGATTGAAACAAAAGAAACCGGTAAAGGCCTGAATTTCTAAATAAAAAAGCATCGTTTGTAAACGATGCTTTTAAAATTAAAAGTCATTTTATATCGTAAATCCATCTGGCAATACAGCGCCCTTCTTTACTACAACAACGCCTTCTTTTACAGTATATAAATCGTGATCAAAATTTTCAAGATGGCTGCCACCGTTTATGCGCACATCATTTCCTATGCGGCAATTTTTATCAATAATGGCATTCTTAATATAGCAACGGTCGCCAATGCCTATGCCCGGCATGCCTTTATTATTATACTCCTGGATTTGTTCTAATGTTTCGTAAAAATCGCTGCCCATTAAATAACTGTTCACTATGGTTGTGCCATGACCTACTCTCGAACGAATGCCTATTACTGTGTTTTCTACACGGCTTGCTAAAATGATACTGCCTTCGGCAATCATTGTTTTTTCTAAAGTAGTGCCACTGATTTTTGCAGGCGGCAACATACGTGGCCTTGTAAATACCGGCTTTGCACTATCAAATAAATTAAATAACGGAACATCTGCGGTTAGCGCAAGATTAGCTTCAAAGAATGAATAAATATTTCCAATGTCTGTCCAGTAACCATCATATTGATAGCTTACAACTTTGCGTGTATCAATAGAAGAAGGAATGATTTCTTTACCAAAATCTGTTGCATCAGGATGATGTTCCATCAGCAGGTCATTCATTACTTTCCGGTTGAAAATGTAAATGCCCATCGATGCAAGATAGTTGCGCCCCTGCTGTTGCATTTGCGTTCCGGTATCACTTGTCCATTCATGCAAAACATCTTTCTTGGGCTTTTCAATAAAAGAAGTTATGAAATTGTTGCTATCGGTTTTAAGGATACCAAACTCAGGTGCTTCTCTGTCAGCAACCGGAATCGTAGCGATAGAAATATCAGCGCCTTTGTTAACATGATCCTGCAGCATTGAGCAGAAATCCATTTGATATAACTGGTCGCCGCTTAATATCAAAATGTATTCAAAATCATTGTTTCTAATGTGCCGTAACGATTGACGAACTGCATCTGCGGTGCCCTGGAACCAACCGGGATTATCAGGCGTTTGTTCTGCGGCAAGTATATCAACAAAGCCTGCACTGAACGCACTAAAGTGATAGGTGTTTTTTATATGCTTGTTAAGTGATGCTGAATTAAACTGTGTTAATACAAACATGCGGTGAATGTTTGAATTGATGCAGTTGCTGATGGGTATATCCACCAAGCGATACTTGCCTGCAATAGGTACGGCAGGTTTTGAACGTGCGGCAGTAAGCGGGTATAATCTTGTGCCTGCGCCACCGCCAAGAATAACTGCTATTACTGAATTTAAATCTGCTTCCATATTTTCCTTTTATAAGTTAGATTAAAGTATTATTATTTCAGGCTTTGATAAACATTAATGTATTGATGTACTGAATTTTCCCAACTGTTATCAATCTGCATCATGTGTTCACGCATCTTGTTTAAAGCTTCTTTATCATCATAAAATAAACCAACGGCCCTGCCTGTTGCATGCACAATATCACCAATGCTTGCATGTATAAAGCGAATACCCCAGCCATCTTCATCACCCATGTCTGTAACAGTATCTATCAAGCCTCCTGTAGTTCTTACCATGGGCACCGTTCCATATTTCATAGCGTACATCTGGTTTAAACCACAAGGCTCAACACGGCTTGGCATCAACAAAAAATCTGCGCCGGCATACATTAAATGGCTAAGTGCTTCACTATAACCAATCATAGAATTATAGTTTCCGGGAAAGGTATTTATAAGTTGTTGCAATTGCCATTCCACATGTGGTTCTCCGCT
>CAZZXW010000038.1:0-14481 GCA_964658095.1 uncultured Parafilimonas sp.
ATTAAAATAAATGTATTTACCATCCGGTGAATATTCAGGCCCATCATCCAAACCTTTTGTATCCGTTAATTTTTTTTCTGTACCGCTTCCATCAGAAGCAATTGTATAAATATCAAACTCTCCGTTTCGCTGGCCAACAAATGCAAGTGTTTTTCCATCGGTGCTCCATCCGTGTAAATAAGACGGGCCGGTTGGTGTGATCTGTTTTGGTTCACCACCATTAATTGGCAAGGTATAAACCAGCGAAGCATCACTTTTTCCATTATTGCTGCTTATGCCCAGCATCTTTCCATCAAAAGACATTACATGATCATTATTATTGTGATTGATGGTTCCTGTGCTTAAAACCTTTGTTGTTTTATTTGAAAGATTGAACGTGTACAGCAACCCATCACTGTTATATAAAATTGATTTTCCATCCTTCATATAATTAGGTGCTTGTATAGATCGTGGTGATTGATAAATAATTTTGCTTTCACCTGTTTTAACATTTAATATTTCTAACTGGCTGCCAATATATTGCTTATAAGTTACCAGTGAATCTGGCGCAGGAATTACAATACGCACATTATAAAAATCTGCTTTCTCTGTTACCGTTGGATTATGTGCGCAAACAAATAAACCGGCATATACATCATTACCTAAATCAACCTGAACGCTGTCTGATGTAAACACATCACCGTTGTGTGCAACAGACATTATATACTTATTGCCTTTCTTTTCAAGCTGAATTACATCTGCCTTCGTTAAAGATGATTTTACTTCCTGCATAGAATCGTTACTGGCTTTACGATACTGCAGCGATGTTAACCCATCACCATGAACAGCAACACTTACACAGGCGGAAGTGCTGTCAGTAGAAGAACGTATCATCCATCCAAGCTTGCGATGTTCTTCAACACCTTTACCAATAAACGAAGCATTACAGCGCAAAATAAAATCGCCGTTAATCTTTGTAAATACATAATGAAAACCATCATGATTGAACCAGATATTATTACCGGAACCATCAAGCTGGTAATGCGGCGTTTCACTGTTATAAGATGCATTACCTTTTTTTGTGTTGCCGATATCAATTTGCTGCTGAAAGATGCCAATACTGTTTTGAGCTGTAGCTACAATTGAAGCACTCATTAAAACGAAAATAAAAATGAACTTTATCATAATACAAATTGTTAGAGCGAGAAAGATAAATAATTGAAATTAATCCCAGTGCTTTTAATTCATTTATCTATGTTTGGAATAATCATTATCAGTTATTATAAAAGTACATGAATAAAAAATATACCGGTTTAGTGGTTTTAAATACTGCAACATTTTTAATTATGCTGTTTGTAAGTTACGCATCTCAAACCACTTTACTTGCAGGCGTTACAATGCCGGCAGTTGCACATAAGTATGATACATTGTTTGCACCTGCAGATTATGCGTTTGTGATATGGAGCGTTATTTACCTTGCTTGCGGTGCGTTTATTTACTATCAATGGAAGCTGCTTAAGAACGATCCAAATCAATATATAAAGCGCACAGGTATTTGGTTTAGTGTGAGCAATATTGCGAATACTTTATGGGTGTATTGCTGGGTGCATGAATGGCTTGGCTGTTGTGTAATACTTATGCTTTTGTTACTGGCAAGCTTAATAATGCTCACGTTGAAATTAAGGCTTGAACTGGATGATGAGCCGGTGAAAACTATCTTTTTTGTGTGGTGGCCAATTGTTAATTACCTGGGCTGGATTGTTGCTGCAACTGTTGCCTGCATTGCATCCTGGCTTGTGTATATTAAATGGTCTAGCTTTGGAATTTCTCCGTCAACATGGGCGATTATAATGATTATTGCAGCGCTGTTGATCTATATATTTTTAATTCAAAAGCGCAATATGCGCGAAGCTGCAGGCTTAGGCATTTGGGCATTTGTTGCTATTGCTGTTCATCGATGGCATGATTATAAAAGCACAGCGGTAACGGCAATCACAGCTTCGGTTGTATTGCTTATTATGATCGGAAGGCATGGCAGCAAAAACAAATATTATTCTCCCGGCAATAAAATAAAAAGAGGAGAGTGGTGATGGTTGCAGTTAAAACAATTGCTAAGTAATGGAGATATTTACTGATCAAAACAAGCTCAAAATATTGTCTAAGTAATTAAAATATTATTTCGATTAAATTATTTCATCCATCATATTTTTATACATGAACAAACTTGCCATTATTATAATCACGATGCTCGCTGGTATAAGTTCTTTTGCCCAGCCTAACCAAAAAGATGCACAAGCAATAAATGCTTTATTAAAGAAAATGACGCTTGAAGAAAAAGTTGGTCAAATGACACAGGTTACGCTTGGTGTTATTAGCACTCAACAGGATGGTGTATTAGATACCGCTAAATTAAGACAGGCAGTTGTTGATTATAAAGTAGGTTCAGTGCTTAATGCAACCAATCATGCATTAACCGTAGATCAATGGCACACCGTAATTACGCAAATACAAGATCAAACAAAAAACACAAGATTAAAAATTCCGATCATTTATGGTTTGGATGGCATTCATGGACAAACCTATACGCTCAACTCAACACTATTTCCGCAAAGCATTGCAATGGCTGCAACACGGGATACTGCACTCGCTGCAAAAGCGGCACATATAACGGCAATGGAATTACGTGCAAGCGGTGTACGTTGGGAATTTGCGCCGGTGCTTGATTGCGGCAGGCAGGAGTTGTGGTCACGCTTTTCGGAAACTTATGGTGAAGATGTTTTCATTGGCAAAACAATGGGCGCTGCTGTTGTAAAAGCATACCAGGGTAACGGCTTGAAAGATGCAACTGCTGTTGCAAGTTGCATGAAACATTATATTGCTTATTCTGATTCAAGAACGGGCAAAGACAGAACACCGATTTATTTGCCGGAGATTGAAATGCGTGAATATTATTTGCCACAATTCCAGGCAGCAATAAAAGCAGGTGCAGCAACCATCATGATCAACTCCGGCGAAATAAACGGAACACCTGTGCATGCAAGTCATTATTTGTTAACAGATGTGTTGCGCAAAGAACTCGGCTTTAAAGGAGTTGCTGTTAGTGATTGGGAAGATATTATTCGTTTGCATACACGGCATCTTGTTGCATCTACGCCTGAAAAAGCAGTTGCAATGGCTGTGAATGCAGGTATTGATATGAGCATGGTTCCTAACGATTATTCTTTTTATGATCTTTTAATTGAAGCAGTAAAAAAAGGGGATGTATCAATCAGCCGCATTGATGAAGCGGTATCAAGAATTCTTGCTTTAAAAATGCAGGTAGGTTTGTTTGATAATCCTTATCCTGAAGATGCGGCTACAGCAAATTTCGGCAAGCCGGAATATCAGCAGGTGGCTTTAGATGCTGCACATGAAGCGATGACTTTATTAAAAAATTCAAACAATATTCTTCCATTGCAGAAGAGCATGAAAATTTTGGTTGAAGGTCCATCGGCACAAAGCATTGCTGCACTTAATGGTTGCTGGAGTTATACATGGCAAGGCAACCAGGAGCAATATTATCCAACAGACAGCAAAACAATCATGCAGGCAATTGCAGATAAACTGGGAGCAGGCAACGTTACTACAACAACACAAAAAGGCTTTGATAATGTCGCAAATTATGATACCGGTGCCTTGCGCTCGGCTGCTGCAAACGCAGATGTTATTGTTTTGTGTTTAGGTGAAAACGCTTATGCTGAAAGTCCGGGTAATACAAGAGATTTAGCGTTGCCGGATAATCAAATTGCATTGGCAAAAGTCGCAGCCTCAACAGGCAAACCTGTGATCTTAATATTGACTGAAGGAAGGCCGCGTTTTATTACTTCAATCGAGCCACAAATGAAAGGCATTTTAATGGCTTACTGGAGTGGAAAGAAAACAGCCGAAGCAGTTGCTGATGTGCTGTTTGGCGATTATAATCCTGATGGTGTTTTGCCGTTTAGTTACGAAAAGAGCATGGGTGAAATGGTGTTGTACGATCGCAAGCCAACAGAAGATATCCGCGAAGTATTTAATGATAATGTAAGCGGCGGTTATGATCCTTTATATCCGTTTGGATTTGGATTAAGTTATACAACCTTTACTTACAGCGATCTTAAATTAAGTTCAGATACAGTAAAAGGCAACAATAAACTTACCATCAATGTTACAATCACAAATAGCGGCAGCAGAGATGGCAAACATACTGTTGAATTATACACGCATGAACATTACTCAAGCATAACACCTAATATGAAAAGATTGCGTGCTTTTCAAAAAGTTGATTTGAAGGCAGGCGAAAGCAAAACACTCACATTTACCTTAGATAAAAATGATCTTGCTTTTGTAAACGCAGATTTAAAAACGGTAACAGAACCGGGCGATTTTGATGTTATTATCGGCGATAAAACAGCAACGTTTAGTTATAAATAATAGTTTAGCATAAACACATTAAATGGTTAAGCTTACCGTTTTTTATCCTAACGAAGAAGGAAAAAAATTTGATAAAGATTATTACTTACATGTGCACATGCCTTTATCAATAAAGTTACAAGGTGATGCAATAAAGCATGTTGAAGTTGATTTTGGTTTTAGTGGTGGAATGCCTTATAGTAAAGCACCGTATGTGGCAATCTGTAATTTTTTATATGAATCTTTTGAAGCATTTCAAGAAGCGTTTATGCCTCATGCAGAAACCTTAATGAAAGATATACCAAATTATACTGATATTGGTACTGTAATTCAGTTTAGTGAAGTAAAGCTTAGTTTGTAATATTTGCGTGTCTATGAATGACCAAATAAGAATTCTTTCAACCGATATACTTTCTGATAACTGGTACATTCTTAAAAAGATAACCTACGAGTTTTACAAAAACGGTGAATGGAAAAAACAAACACGTGAAGCATACGATCGTGGCAATGGCGCCACTATCTTATTATATAATAAAGAACATAAAACTATAATTCTTACAAAACAATTCAGGCTTCCATCGTTTATTAATGGTAATAATTCTGGTATGTTGATTGAAGCTTGTGCAGGCTTGCTTGATAAAGATAATCCTGAAGATTGCATACGGCGTGAAACTGAAGAGGAAACAGGTTATCAAATAAAGGATGTGCGCAAAATATTTGAAGCTTATATGTCGCCAGGATCAGTTACCGAAATATTATATTTTTTTGTTGCTGAGTATTCATCATCAATGAAAATAAATGAAGGCGGCGGTATTGAAGATGAGCAGGAAAATATAGAAGTGCTGGAACTAAAATTTGAAGATGCCATGCAAATGATTGAAACGAACGAAATAAAAGATGCTAAAACAATTATACTCTTGCAATATGCAAAGCTTAACCAGCTTGTTTAAGTAAAATGATCAATGAATTTCCGATCAGTAATATCAATCCTTAAAAATGCCTTTAATCAATTAATGGAAAAAAATCCATTGCGCATGGCAGCAGCAACTGCTTTTTTTACAACATTTTCATTGCCGGCTATCATGCTGATTTTTATTGAGCTGATTGGCCTCTTTTATAATCCAAATGTTGTAAAGCATAATATTTTTACCCAGCTTGTTTCGGTAATTGGCAAAGAAAGTTCTGTAAAAGTTTATAAAATTCTTTACCAGTTTATAAGCATCACACATAGCTGGTTTGCTGCTGTTTCGGGTTTTATTTTTTTAATTTTTGTTGTTACAACTTTATTTAGCGTTGTAAGAGATTCAATAAATGAATTATGGAACATTAAACTTGAAAGAAACCCGGGTATAAAGTTTCATTTGCAGCTTAGGTTAAAATCAACTGCTGTTATTTTTTTTGCTTGTATACTGCTTGTAATTCAGTTAACGGCTACAGCGCTGCAAATATTTTTTAAAGATTATATACACCACGTTTGGGTTGATTCCAATTCAGTTCTTTACAAGATAATAACTCAATTGATATTTGCCATTATTACAACTTGTTGGTTTACTTTTTTGTTTAAATATCTTGCAAATGCGCATCCTGACTGGCATACAGCTTTCACAGGTGGCTTCTTCACTGCCATTTTTTTTACGATAGGTAAGATAGTTTTAAGCTTCTTGTTAACCTTCAATATGCTTAGCGAAGTGTTTGGTAAAACAGGTGGCTTTGTATTAATACTCTTATTTGTTTTTTATTGTTCATTCATTTTTTATTACGGCGCTACGTTTACCCAAGCATTATTAATAGAACGCAAGAAGCATTTTAAGCTTGATAAACATGCGTATGCTTACACAATAAAAGAAGTAAGAGCTTAATAACAAATTCTCTTATTTTTTTAATTGCTTATTCAGATATTTACAACCTGTAATAAAAACGTATGAAAAAATTCTTCTTGCTCTTTGCATGCATTGCCATGTGTTTGGCTTGTGTTAACCTTCATTCTTCCGGCAGCAACAATGATTCAACATCAACCTCATCTGCCGATACATCAAATGGCTGGAAGTTTGGTGTTGCGCTTTGGACGTTTCACGATGTAGATTTTCCAACAGCATTAAACAGGGTTGATAGTGCCGGGTTAGTATATATAGAACCGAACACATTTGTGAGTGCTGGTGCTGAATTTAAAGATTCTATCATCAGCCAACTTTCAATGGCAGGTATTGATAAATTAAAACAGATGATTGCACAAAAAGGGTTAAAAGTTGAGTCATTATATATAGTTGGTGATTCAACAATCGCTTCATGGAAAAAACAGTTTGATATTGCAAAAGAATTGAATGTGCAATATGTAACTACAGAACCGCCGCTGAACATGTGGAATAGCCTTGACAGTCTTGCCGGTGCTTATGGGATTAAGATTGCAATTCATGATCATTGGAAAGGTTTCAGCCATTACTGGAATCCTGATACTACTTTACTTGCTATGAAAGGCCATCCAAACTTTGGTGTGTGTGCTGATCTTGGGCATTGGCCAAAAAGCGGCATTAATCCAACTGAAGCAATAAAAAAATTAAGCGGGCATATCATTGGCATTCATTTAAAAGATATTGCTGCTTACAATAATACGTCTTTAAAAGATGTGCGTGTAGGTAACGGTATTGTTGACTTTCCTGCAATTTTTGCTGAATTGAAAAAACAGAACTTTAATGGTCATATTTATATTGAAAGAGATTCAATTGAAGCAGGCGGTAATCTTGCTTCAGTTATTGCAGAAAAAAATTACTATAACACACAGGTTGGTAAATTGAAATAGTATTATTAAATAATAGTAATCAAATCTCCAATAAAGATTTCCACCAAAATTTAAAAACAGTTTATAAATATTTTCTAATTCTGTTCGTGCATAGTGTTGTATGCAGCAAATTTGCATTGAGAAATTAAAGTTCCCTCAACACATAAATGCCGGTTTACAATCAATCCCGCAGCAGGATTATACAGGTAATATTTATTCTGGTTTTTCTGGTAATTATTTTACAGTTACTAAACCTCCAGATTTTTTCAACTGAATATAAACTGCAGGCAGAAAATAATGCTATTTACCGTAAAGTGGTTTACCCTGACCGCGGTATAATTTATGACAGGCATGGCAAGGCTATACTTGAAAATACGATTATGTATGACCTGATGGTTACGCCTTCTGAAATTAAAGGCAGTGATACAAATGCATTGTGCAATATTTTAGGAATAGACACTGCAGAATTCAGGAAACGCATCGTTACTTCTATCATAAAAAACTCACGTTATAAGCCCAGCGTTTTTGAGCCGCTGATTAGCGATACTTTATTTGCCAGGTTGAATGAAAGTATGTACAAGTTCCAGGGGTTTACAATTACTGAAAGACCTGTGCGTGCTTATCCTTTTCATAGTGCTGCAAACGTGTTGGGTTATCTGGGCGAAGTAGATACTAACTTCTTAAAGAAACATACTGGCGAAGGTTATGAACCCGGTGACTATGCGGGCATGACAGGCCTTGAACGCAGTTATGAAAAAGTATTGATGGGTCAGCGTGGTGTAAAAAGATATATACGCGATAATAAAAACAGGATTCAAGGCCCTTATAACAATGGCTTGTATGATACTGCTGCTATTGCAGGCAGAAATTTATACACAAGCATAGATGAAGATCTTCAGTTGCTTGCAGAAAAATTGTTACAAAATAAAATCGGCAGTGTGGTTGCCATTAATCCAAAAACAGGCGGCATACTGGCAATGGCAACGGCGCCGTCTTATGATCCTGTTATGCTTACCGGCTCACAACGGCGCAAAAATTTTGGCAGGTTAATTTTAGATACAGCAAGGCCATTACTAAACCGTGCCATCAAAGGCCAGTATCCGCCAGGCTCAACGTATAAACCATTAAGCGCATTAATTGCTTTGGATGAAGGCATCATTACTCCATCTTACGGTTATCCTTGTGCCGGTGCCTATTACTCTTGCGGCCGACCGGTAAAATGTACAGAACATTGGATCGGCCATTCAAAAGATTTGCGCACAGCAATCGCTTATTCGTGCAACTCATATTTCAGCAATGTGTTCAGGATGATAGTTGATAACCCGCTTTATCATAATCCAAGACTTGGTTATTTAAAATGGAAAGGTTACATGAATGCGTTTGGTTATGGTACAGATTTAAAGATTGATATACCAAATGAAGATGATGGAAATATTCCTGATACATCTGGTTATAATAAAGATTTTGGTGGCCCGCACTGGAACAGTTGCAACATAGTTACACTTGGCATCGGGCAAGACAGAATGCTTGCAACACCGTTGCAAATGGCAAACGCAATGTGCATCATTGCAAATAAAGGTTATTATTATACACCGCATTTTGTTGATAGTATTGAAAATGAAACAGAAGCTGATTCGCAATTTGTAGGCAGGTACAGGTTAAAGCATGAAGCGCTTTCCCATATATCAGATTCATCATTTAATACTGTGCAATTAGGCATGCATGATGTTGCTGTTTTTGGAACAGCAAAAGCAGTGCAGATTGAAGGCATTGATATTTGTGCTAAAACCGGTACTGCCCAAAATCCTCATGGAAAAAACCACTCATTGTTTGTTGCTTTTGCACCAAGAGAAAACCCAAAAATCGCTATTTGTGTTGTGGTTGAAAATGCAGGCTTTGGCGCTACGTGGGCTGCGCCAATTGCATCTTTATTAATGGAAAAGTATTTGAAAGATTCTATCGCTGCAAACCGTCAGCCAATGGTTGATAAAATGGTAAATGCGGATTTGATTCCTGCTGCAATAAGGCACTGGTATTTTGCGCAAGATTCAATTAAGCTGCTTAAAGAAAGCCAGAAAATCAACCCTGATGCAGCACCTGTATTTAAAAATAATTTAGAAACAACAAAGCCTGTAACGTATGATCCTGAAGCTGAACCAAACAGGAATGATAATGATTCAGGCACTACCAATAACAATAAAAAAGATTCAACAAAGTATAAACAGGAATTGAATAAACAAGAGAAAAAATATATTCCAAAACCAAAGCAAAAATGAGCAGCAGTTACTCAAGATCAGCATCAAAAAATATAGACTGGCTTTTAGTTTTTCTATATGCTCTGCTTGTTGCAATTGGTGTGTTATGCATTTTTATGGTTGAATATAACCCGGCTACTTTTTCTGCAAACACTTTTTTTAACGGCAATACAAACTACAGCAAACAAATTTTATTTTCTGGTATTTGCATCGTAGTTGCAACTTTTATTATATTAAGCGATAGTAAATTATATCCCGCATTTGCAAATCTTTTGTATGTATTCGGCATTATACTTATGTTATCTGTGTTTGTGATAGGTAAAGATATAAATGGCTCTAAAAGCTGGATACCTTTAGGTGGCGGATTTAATTTACAGCCAGCCGAATTGTGTAAGGTATTTGCAGCACTTGCATTGGCTAAATATTTATCACAGCTAAATATGGATTTTACAAAACTGCAATCGCAGTTCATTGCGGCTGTACTTGCCATGTTGCCTGCATTGATTTCCATTTTACAAAATGAAACTGGTCTTGCATTAGTTTATATGAGCTTCTTTATTGTAATGTACCGTGAAGGATTGCCTGGAATTATTCTGGTGGTCGGTTTTTCTTTTGGTGCATTGGTTGTTGCAACATTGCTGGTTGAAAAAAACTTACTTGCTGTTATTTTAACGTTGCTTGCTGCATTTATAGTTTTTGCTTTAAGAAGACAGATTTTTGTACGTAAACGGTGGAACATTTTTGTATTGATTGTCTCTATTTGGTTTGTAAGTGTAGGCATTCAGCGTTTTGCTGTGCCTTATATTTTTAATAATGTTTTTGAATGTTATCAAAGCCAGCGTATTTACAGTGCAGTTGGTAAAGATTATGATTGCAGCCAGAATAAGCATGCGCAACAATCTGAAGCATCATCTGGTAAAGCTGCTGTTAAGCCGGATGATTACAACGTGCGTCAAAGCAAGATTGCCATTGGCTCTGGTGGTTTTTGGGGTAAAGGTTTTCTAAAAGGCACTCAAACCCGCGGCAAGTACGTACCTGAACAACACACCGATTTTATTTTTACTTCTTTGAGTGAAGCATTTGGTTTTGTTGGTTCGTTCTTATTTCTTGGTATATATTTTCTATTGCTGTTTCGTGTTATACAGGTTGCTGAACGGCAACGAAGTGTGTTTAGCCGCGTTTATGCTTACAGTGTTGCCAGCATTTTATTTTTTCATATTGCCGTTAATGTTTGCATGACGGTTGGCTTGTTTCCTGTTATTGGTATTCCGTTACCACTGGTAAGTTATGGCGGCTCATCATTACTTACTTTCACTATCATGCTTTTTATTTTGATACGTTTAGATGCAGACCGGCAAATGGTGTTGCGATGATTGAATAAAATTATCAACACTCTTTTAATCCAAGTGGTATATTCAAAGCCAATCCACCTTCAGCAGTTTCTTTATATTTAAAGTTCATGTCTTTCGCTGTATCCCACATTGTTTTTATCACTTTATCCAAACTTACTCTTGCATAATCAGGAGCACTTTGCAATGCAAGCTGAGATGCTGTTATAGCTTTAATGGCGCCCATGGTATTACGTTCAATGCAAGGCACCTGAACCAAGCCGCCAATTGGGTCGCACGTCATACCAAGATGATGTTCCATTGCAATTTCTGCAGCCATCAAAGCTTGCCTTTGTGTGCCGCCAACACTTTCTGTTAATGCTGCTGCAGCCATTGATGATGATACACCAATCTCTGCCTGGCAACCGCCCATTGCTGCAGAAATGGTAGCTTCTTTTTTAAATATGCTTCCTATTTCAGAAGCGGTTAAAAGAAAGCGGATGATCTTGTCATCATCAACATCATCATAAAAAGTAATGTAGTATTGAAGTACAGCAGGTATAACACCGGCAGCACCGTTTGTTGGTGCAGTAACCACTCTTCCAAATGATGCATTTTCTTCATTCACAGCCAAAGCAAAACAACTTACCCAATCAAGTATATATTGAAAAGAATTACCACCTTTACGTATTGCTGCTGTCCATGAATTATAATCTGAATAAAAATTTTCTTTAATTAATTTTTTGTTGAGATCAAATGCTCTGCGCCGCACATGCAAGCCACCGGGCAATTCGCCGTTGGTATGACAGCCACGGTAAATACAGGCTTTCATTGTTTCCCATACATTTAAAACGCCTTGCCTGGTTGCTGCTTCATTACGCCAGGTATTTTCATTTTCCATCACTACTTCATTAACAGCAAGACCGGTTTTTCTGCACCAATGCAATAGATCTTCTGAATTGTTTATCGGGAAAGGCAGATCAATAATTGTTTGTGAAGAATACGCTTCACCTTCTTTAATTACAAAGCCGCCACCAACTGAATAATATGTTTCACTTATTTGTATGTTGTTGCTGCAATCGGCTAAGAACGATAAGCCATTCGGATGAAAAGGAAGTGTTTCATCAACAAGAAATTCTATGTTTATATCAGCCTGTTGCTTGCAGTTAAGCAACAATTTTTTTGTTGATTGAATAAGCGCAACCTTTTCTGCAATGCTGTTTACATCAATTGTTTCAGGTTGTTCATCCGTTAAGCCCATCAATACTGCAATATCAGTTCCATGGCCTTTACCTGTTTTTGCAAGTGATCCATATAATAATACAGTTATAGAAAATGTTTGCTGAATCAACTGTTGCTTTTGCAATGTTTCCACAAAACGAAGCGCAGCTTTCCACGGCCCCAAAGTGTGTGAGCTTGATGGACCGATACCAATTTTAAACATATCAAAAACAGAAATGGCTTCGTGCGGCATACAATCAAATTATCAATTATATAAAGTTACTAAACGTTACAACGGTTTGTTCACGTAAATTGTCTAAGTAACCGAATAGCGTTATTCTTAACCTTTAACTTTTTGCAAATAGTGTTATAAGCAATCTTTGCAGAGTTAAAAAATTCAGACATTCATTATGAAGAAAATAATTGCAGGATTTGTTACCGTTTTAAGTTTAGCTGTTATATTGAATTCTTGTACGCTTAATAATTCAGGTTCTACAACCACAACAACGCAACAAGGCGTTTTTCTTGTTGCGCAAGCTTCACCCAATGCACCACATTTAAACATTGCCATAAACAGTAATCCGTTTGATACTGCTTTTGCTTATAGAATATATACGCCTTATATAAAAGCAAACCCAGGCACATACAGTTTTTCAGCAACCGGTTCAAGTTCAAGTGCGCCCTCTAATACAACCAGTGTAGATATAGAAGCTAACAAAGGCTATAGTTTATTTTATATAGATTCATTTGCCAAACTAAAAACTGCACTTATAAACGATGTGTTTAAAGCACCTTCAAGTGATTCAATTTATATACGATTTTTAAATTTTTATCCAGTGCTTAACCAGTCTTTAAATTTAATTGATTCCACTCACAACAACGTTGCTTTATCTCAAGGCAGAACTTTTAATGATCAGCAATACAATCCTCAATTTGCCACTTTTACTGAATATACTTCAGGTAACTATATCTTAAGTTTAAAAAATGCTGCCGGCACTACGCTTAAAACACAAACATTATCATTAACAGGTGGCAAAGTTTATACGTTAATTGCATGTGTTGATTCAACCAAGGCTGTATCTATTGGTCTTTTAGAAAATTACCCACAAACCTATGCCACGTTCAACTTTTAAAAGATCAGCTTAAAGCATTTATTGTATCTGCAAATCACATAACTATGCTTATTAATTAAGCATGAAGTATTATGATTACATAATTATTGGCCAGGGAATTTGCGGCACCTGGCTTAGTTATTATTTGATTGAAGCCGGCAAATCTGTAATTGTTATTGATGATAATAATAAAAGCGCTGCCAGTTATGTGGCAAGTGGTTTAATAAATCCTGTTACCGGGCGAAGAGTTGTTACGACCTGGATGGCGGATGAACTGTTGCCTTTTGTTTTAAATGAATACAATGCCATTAGTAAAAAATGTAATGGTCAGTTCATACATCAAAAAGATATAGTTGTTTTTCCTTCAGCACCGGATTTGATGGAGGCTTTTAATAAAAGATTGCAGGAAGGCAACAGTTATATTCAAACACCATCAATACCAAAAGAACAACTGCACCATTATTTTTATTTTCCCTTTGATGTAATGCAGATTTCACCGGCTTATTTGATTAATGTAAACGCTTTACTTTTAAACTGGCAGCAATATTTAAAAGATAAAAACGCTTTGCTACAAGAAACATTTGATGAAGATGCCGTATCATTTTCACCGGATCACATCTGTTATAAAAACATAAAAGCCAGGAAAATAATTTATTGTAATGGTATACAATCTGCGCAGAGTAAGTATTGGAAAAATTTACCGTTTGTGCAGAATAAAGGGCAGGCGTTAATTGCAGAGATACCCGGTTTAAATAAAGATTACACGTATAAATTCGGGCATCTTTCTTTTACTGTATGGCAACATAATTTATGGTGGATAGGCAGCAGTAATGAATTAAATTTTATTGATGCTAAACCCACCGAAGCATTTTATGAAAGCACGATACATGCACTTAAAAATATTTTAAAAATTGATTTTGAAGTTAAAGAACATCTTTCATCTGTAAGGCCGGCTGCTGTTGAACGCAGGCCGTTTGTTGGCATTCATTCTTTATATAATCAAATTGCAATTTTAAATGGAATGGGTGCTAAAGGCTGTTCATTGGCGCCATGGTTTGCGCATGAGTTAGCGGCGCATCTCATCAATAAAAAACCAATTAATGCATTGGCAGATGTTAGCCGTTACGCAAATGTTTTAAAACGCAATTGATTGCATGTTTAAAAAACCAAGATCAATCTTCTTCATCAACATAAAAAATTTTCTGCCTTAAAATTTTGTATATATAAGTTTGTAAAAAGTTTTATCTTTTGCCATAAAAAAAACCGTATGATAAAGTTCAGCGAAATAAAAATGGGTGATTACTTAATGGGCTCTTATGAAGGTAAAGAATGGGAGGGCGAAGTAACCAATTTAAATGGTGATGAAAAGCAGGTTTGCC
>CAZZXW010000039.1:0-14473 GCA_964658095.1 uncultured Parafilimonas sp.
CCACGTAGTACAGGCAAACGACCTGCTGGAAAACTACCGCGATATGGTGATGAGCCTGCAGGATTTGTATCTTAATAAAGTAAACCTGCGCCTGAACGGCGTAATGAAAGTGATTGCCATAGTAACCTGCTTATTAGCGCCGGCAACGGTTATCGGTGGCATATTTGGGATGAACTTTGAAACAATACCGTGGCTCCATAACCGCTACGGATTTTTTATTGCTGTAGGTTTAATGTTATTAATACCGCTCTGGATGATCTATATGTTTAAGAAACACGGCTGGTTTAAGAATTAATTACCGTTTCTTCCAAACAGGCACTGTACTGCAAGGCTCGCCGTACATAATGCTCTTTACATGCGGCAATAACAACGCAGTAATTTTTAAGTAAGCACTTTCAGGTATATGCACATCACCACAACCTTTTACAACAACGCGTTTATCTTTATAGTCTTCAATGTTGATAGTGGAAATATTATTGATTAAGATGGTTTCAATCAATTTGCTTTCATCACCCAAAATAATATTGTTTGCAACCGGCTGCAGGTATGTTGCCACCAGCATATACGCCCACACAGGAATGATAGCATCGTTGGAACAGGTTACAGCAACATTTGCGTTTGCATATTGCTGCCAGTTAGTATTCTTTAATGCTTCACGAAAATCTTTTTCTTTAATGATTAACCCGCGAAACAAATAATCTTTCAGATCAAAAACCATAACCGTTTCTTTCGGGTAAAATGTTTCAAGATCAAGTG
Source organism: uncultured Parafilimonas sp. (assembly GCA_964658095.1). GTDB lineage: Bacteria > Bacteroidota > Bacteroidia > Chitinophagales > Chitinophagaceae > Parafilimonas. The sequence continues at coordinate 757 of CAZZXW010000039.1, forward strand.
TCATCAGGCTGCTTTCGGCAACACGGTTCACTATAATATCGTTCACTTCCATCTTACAAAATTAATTCTTATAAACGGTTATAAAATACAAAGGCGACTTAAAGCCGCCTTTGCAAATCAATCAAAAATATTTTAATAAAATTTAGACCGGTAGTCTTTTATGTCCGCTGCTTTTTTCAATAATGTAATTGCCTGTCCGGCCTGTTGTTTAAGCATTTGTTCTGCCTGTGCTTTTTGCGCTTCAACAGTTGCACCAATGTTTGATACACCGGTTACACCATTACTCTTTACCACAAACACACCTTGGTTACCTGCAATGGGGCTGCTGATTTTATTTACAATTTGCTTATTAAAAGCGGCGCCGATAAACGCAGGCTCATTACCTAACTCCGGTACCACAAAAGACGTAAAGGCAAGGCTGTCAACATTCTTAACCGGCTGATGCGCACTCGCCGCAACCTGTTCAAGCATATTGCCCTTAAAATCTTTATTGATGATAATGTCTGCTTTCTTTTCATTGCGTACCAGCGGCTCAACTGTTTGTTGCACAGCCTGTGCCATAGAAACGCCTTTTTTGTTGATGGTTGAAATGTATGCAACCACATATTTGTTATCAACATTCTCCGGATCTGAAACAGTACCAACTTTATTATCATAAGCCCACTTAACCAATTGCCTGTTTTCACCAATACCGGGAATATTAAAATCATTCTCGCCAAACTCCGGCGATGTTGCTACAGTAAGTTTTTGTTTTTTAGCGTTTGCTGCAAAGTCAGATATGCTTCTGCTGTTAGCAGCAAATTGCGTGGCGGCATTATTAGCTGCATTATCTGTTTCGCTGCTTGCAGTAATTGGCTTTGAAAGATAAGCAATCTTATACCCTGTTTCAGAACCTGTTTGCCCGAGTATCTCAACATAATGATAACCAAAAACAGTATGCACAACCTTTGTTTCACCGGGCTTGCCGGTAAAAGAAAAATCATTAAAGTTTTCATCCATCTGGCCTGAAGTAAAATTATTATAAACACCACCGGTATTTTTGCTGCCCGGATCATCAGAATATATCTGCACTACAGAATCGAAAGGAACACCGCTTTTAACCAAAGCAATAGCGCTGTCTAACCTTTTCATTGCGGCACTGTCATCTCTTATCCTGCTAAATGTACCGGTATTCTGATCTTGTTGTTGTGTGGCAACTAATATATGACGCACTTTGGCTGAATCTGGAATGGGTTGTTCAGCAACCATTTTAGCAAGCACATAATTTCCACCATCGAGATACGGCCCGTAAACTGAACCAACCGGAATTTTAAATAAAGTATCTTTTATTGCCTGCTTTATTTGCTTGCCGCCGATCACACCATTATAATAAGGCGTCTCACTGCTCCTGGTACTTAAAAAAGTTTTCTCATCTTTTGTATTTGTAAAATCACTTTTTATTTGTTCTAAACTATTTTTTGTTGCAGCCGAATCATCTTTACTTGGTGCAGCGCTGAACGATACATAAGAAATAGTGCGTGTTTCTGCATCATGTTTAAACTGGCTTTGATGCTTATCAATATAAGATTGCATTTCATCAATAGAAACCTTTACTGCGCTGTCTGAGATAGTTGTATATGGCACATACACATAAGAAGCTTTTGCAACAGAGTTTGCATCAGCATTCATTTTTTCTGCCATCCATTTTGGAACATATACAGCTTCGGTTATTAAGGCCTGGTATTTTTCACCGAGTGTTTGCAAAATCGTTGGATCAATATAACCTTCCTGTAAATTTTTTACCTGCGGATCATTTGTTTTGCTTTTGATAGCATTGAATTGCTGCTTTGCCATTGCCACATTAAACTGGCCTGTTTTAGGATCAGTAAATGCCTGTTGCATCCATTGTGGCGGGTTTGCACCAAATAAAACATCAGAAAGTTCGCCGGCTGAAACAGTTAAGCCAAGTTTATCAGCTTCCTGTTCAATCACTGTTTGGTTTACCATAAAATCCCACACACTGCTTATTAATTGTGTGCGTTGTACCTGGCCATTATTTGCCTGGTCATAAAAACTTATCTTCCTTTCAAAATCATCATGGCTTATTGAGGTACCATTTATTTTTCCCACGGTATTTGAGGAACCTCCACCCAGGTTTCTTCCTTTATTAAAAAAGTAATCCTGCATAATAAATGAAAGCAAGGCAACCACAATAGCACCAAAAACAATCCATGCCGCTTTATCGCGAATCTTCTGAATAACTGACATTATAAATTTTTAAAGGATGGCAAAAATAGGAGAATCTGTGTTTTCAACAACATTGAACGATTTTAATGCCGCAATCAGTGGTTTTCAACAGGCAAAACACATATCCACACACACTTGTTTATATCAGTTGTTTTCTGTTGGCAAGTATCGGTATTTTATTTTTTCAACCTGAATAAAAAAGAATAACTATTACAAATTTCAAGCATGTAAAAATTTCATTCATAAAAAAACACAATTTACTTTTCTGTTGCTAACCTGAACATTATGTGAATGTAATTTATAAGCGTTGTTAGTTTAATAAATACACAAGCGTTAATATCGTTTTAAAAGTTAATGCTGTATTGTATTTTAGTTGTGCGGATGATGTTAGTTTCTACTTGATAAATCTGCCTTAATTAACTTTGCGCTTTGTGCAGAAGTATTTATCCCGATATGCACACCCGTAATAATAGTAAGTTCTTTTATAAATATATTGTATTATAAATATTATGGCAGATATTAACACAGCTAAAGCTGAAATTAATTTGAAAGGTTTTTTGGATATTGATCTTGATGCTTCACTTGATTTGTTTCATGAAATTGAATTGCTGAAAAAAGAAAAAAATGCGGTGGTGCTGGCGCATTATTACCAGGAGCCAGATATACAGGATGTGGCTGATTATATTGGTGATAGTTTAGGCCTTGCGCAACAAGCTGAAAAAACAAATTCCGATATAATTGTTTTTGCCGGTGTACATTTTATGGCTGAAACTGCAAAGATCCTCAATCCAAATAAAAAAGTTGTTTTGCCTGATTTGCGGGCAGGTTGCTCACTTGCTGACAGTGCGCCTGCAAATGAGTTTGCTGCTTTTAAAAAGCTACATCCTGATCATATCGTGATATCATACATTAATTGCACAGCAGATATTAAAGCAATGAGCGATATAATTTGTACCAGCAGCAATGCAGATAAAATAATTGAAAGTGTACCAAAAGATCAACCGATAATATTTGCTCCTGATAAAAATCTGGGTGCTTATCTTATTAAAAAAACAGGCAGGCAAATGTTATTATGGAATGGTGCATGCATGGTGCATGAAATATTCAGCCAGCAAAGAATTTTAAAATTGAAGATGCAGCATCCTGATGCAAAGGTGATCGCACATCCGGAATGTGAAGAAGCCGTTTTACAATATGCAGATTTTATTGGCAGCACAACACAGTTATTAAAATTTGCAACTACCAATAATGCCAATGAATTTATAGTTGCAACAGAAACCGGTATTCTTCACCAGATGCAAAAAGATGCGCCTGAGAAAACATTTATACCTGCACCACCGGATAATATTTGCGCCTGCAATGATTGCCCGCACATGAAACTTAATACGCTTGAAAAATTGTATTTATGTATAAAGTATGAAGAACCGGAAATATTGATGGATGAACAAATAAGAGCACGAGCTTTAAAGCCCATTCAAAGAATGCTGGAAATAAGTAAAGCCGCTGGTTTGGGTGGGTGATTATAAAAACTTATCGCCTTTTTTCTTTTTTACCTCAGCTAAAAATTCTTTTACCTGTTGCTCTTTTTCTTTTTTGCAGATGAGCAAAACATCTTGTGTGTCTACAACAATAAAATCATCCAAACCTTGTAGCACAACCAGCTTTTCATGCGGCGCTGAAACCATTGAGTTCACAGAATCTATAATGATAATGTTATCACCATGCAAAGCATTTTCTTTTTCATCTTTATCAAGATTGGTGTAAGCGCTGTTCCATGTTCCAAGGTCACTCCAGCCAAAAGAAGCAGGAATCACAAACACATTATCCGCTTTTTCCATAATAGCATAATCAATAGAAATGCTTACACAAAAAGGATAAATGCGTTCAATGGCGTCCTGTTCATTTTCTGTATTCAAATTATTTCTTTCAGTGGAAAATAATTCATACATCTCCGGCTGAAACTTTTCAAAGGCATCAACCACATCTTTTACGTTCCACATAAAAATGCCGGCATTCCATAAAAAATCGCCGCTGGCTAAAAACGTTTTTGCCAATTCTAAATCCGGCTTCTCTGAAAAATTTTTTACTTTATAAACATTGTTTTCTTTAGGAGAAGATTGATCGAACTGGATATAACCATAACCGGTATTTGGATAAGTTGGCTTAATACCAAGTGTAACAAAAGCTTTATGTTCATGCGCAAACTGTAAACCTTGTAAGCTTAATTCTTCAAAGGTTTTTGTATCTGTTATAAGATCGCTTGGTGCAACAATTAAACACGCATCAGGATCTTTTTGTAATAATTTGAACGACATGTAAGCAACACACGGCGCTGTGTTTTTACGGCTTGGTTCAGCAAGTATATTCTGATGTGGAATCTCCGGCAGCTGGTCTTTAATAATTTCAACGTACTCATCTGATGTAACAATAAAAATATTTTCGGCAGGCAAAAAAGATTTATATCGTTTATAAGTTGATTGAATAAGTGTTTCACCAGTATTCAAAATATCAAGGAATTGTTTTGGAAAGGCAACCCTGCTTTTAGGCCAGAACCTTGTTCCTAAACCACCTGCAAGTATGGCCACATAATAATGTTTGTTCATAAATCAGCTTAATTAAATTATTCCTTCGCGAATTAAATCGTGCAAATGTATAATACCAAGATATTCATTCGTACTACCAACAACTATGAGTTGATTAATGTTGAATGCATTCATTGTTTCAAGTGCCTCAACTGCAAAAGCAGTGTTTAAAATTGTTTTAGGGTTCGCTATAACAACGTCATCAGCTTTTAGGTTTTTGATGTCATCCGTTCTTTCAAGTAAACGCCGTATATCACCGTCTGTAATTATACCTTTTATTTGGCCTGATGCATCCAGCACAACTGTTGCGCCTAATCTTCCTTTCGTAATATTTAGGATCACATTTTTAAAAGATGCATCCTCATTCACAAAAGGTTTTTCATTCAGTTTAAAAATATCATCGACCTTTAAATACAACCGCTTCCCTAAATTGCCACCCGGATGAAACTTTGCAAAATCATTTCCATCAAATCCTTTTAATTGCATTAAAGCAATAGCAAGTGCATCGCCCATCACCATTTGCGCTGTGCTGCTGGTTGTTGGCGCAAGATTGTTTGGGCAGGCTTCTTCATCAACAGTTGTATTTAAAAAAATGTCTGCATTTTTTGATAAAAACGAATTGGCGTTACCAACAAAGCCGATGATTTTATTACCAAAATTTTTTATCAACGGAACAAGCATTTTTATTTCATCGCTGTCTCCGCTTTTGCTAAGAATAAGTACAACATCGTTTTTTTGAATCATTCCAAGATCGCCATGAATAGCATCTGCAGCATGCATAAACAACGAAGGCGTGCCTGTTGAATTAAGTGTAGAAACAATTTTTTGTGCAATAATTGCGCTTTTTCCCACACCGGTAACCACAACTCTTCCACCTGTATTATTTATAAGTTGAACAGCCCTTTCAAAAGAAATGTCAAGATAATTTTTTAAAGCCGCAATGGCATTCGCTTCCTGTACAATTGTATCAAGCGCAGACTGTAACAGGCTTTTATTCATTGGTGCAAATGTAACATCAGCTTTATGAATGATGCAATTACGTCTGCTACGAGTTTAATTTTAACTAAAATAGAATTTTGAAAAGCTGATAAAAACATATTTTTGTTAGCATCTGCAACAGCAATATACATCCTGCATGTAATAACCAGTTTGAACAGATTTTGAAAAATTCAGATAAATAACTTAATTTAATCTATTATTAGCTCAAAGAAGGGCATGGAAATTTGTGAACAATGGCAACAAAAAAAACGGTTGTAAAAGAGAAGATTGATATTCCGGTTGAAAAAAAATCTTTAACAAAAAAGTCTCCGGCAAAAAATTCAAATATTGATAGCGGCAATGGTCATGATATTTATGAAGGGCTGCGTACACATTTTGGTTTTGAACAATTCAAAGCAAGACAGGAGGAGGCAATCTTTAGTTTATTAAGCGGCAAAGACACGTTTGTAATTATGCCAACCGGCGGCGGCAAAAGTTTGTGCTACCAGTTACCGGCGCTTATATTACCAGGCTGCGCAATTATTGTAAGCCCGTTAATAGCGCTGATGAAAAACCAGGTTGATCTTGTGCGTGGTTATAACGAAAATGATACAGTGGCGCATTTTTTAAATTCATCTTTAAACAAAGGGCAGGTTAAAGAAGTAAAAGATGATTTAACAACCGGCAAAACAAAGCTGTTATATGTAGCTCCTGAAACCTTAACCAAACAAGAAAACCTTGATTTCTTTCGTGATCTTAAGATTTCTTTTTTTGCGGTAGATGAAGCGCACTGCATTTCAGAATGGGGCCATGATTTCAGGCCGGAATACAGACGGCTGCGTGAGATGATGGATATTATTGATAAAGACATTCCTGTTATTGCGCTAACGGCAACAGCCACACCAAAAGTGCAAAGCGATATTGTAAAAAATCTTGGGTTAAGAAGCCCGAATATTTTTATTTCATCGTTCAATCGTCCCAATCTTTATTACGAGATTCAGCCGAAGATCAAAAAAGATCAAACAGTAAAAAACCTTGTTCGCTTTATATCACAAAATGCCGGCAAAAGCGGAATCATCTATACGCTCAATCGTAAAACAACAGAAGAGCTTGCAGAGCTGTTGGTTGCAAATAATATTAAAGCCGTTGCTTATCATGCTGGTCTTGATTCAAAATTAAGAGCAGAAAGACAGGATCTTTTTTTGAACGAAGATGTGCAGGTTATTGTTGCCACCATAGCATTTGGAATGGGCATAGATAAGCCTGATATCCGCTTTGTAATTCATTATAATATTCCAAAATCAATAGAAAATTATTACCAGGAAACTGGCCGTGCCGGCCGTGATGGATTGGAAGGAAAATGTATTTTATATTACTCGCATAAAGATGTAAGCAAGCTTGAACATTTAATGCGTGACAAGCCTTTAAGTGAACGTGAAGTAGGTGCGCAATTGATTAATGAATCGGTGGCGTATGCAGAAAGTTCTGTTTGCAGAAGAACCATACTGCTGCATTATTTTGGTGAAGAAAGAAAAGAAGAAAATTGCGGTAGTTGCGACAACTGTCTTCATCCAAAAGAAAAAATAGAAACAAAAGATGAAGTGGTAAAAGCGTTGAAAGTTATTAAAGCGCTTGACGAAAAATTTCCTACAGAATATGTTATCAATATTATTATCGGGAAGATGACGCCGCAGGTGATTATGTTTCGCCATGAAGGCTTTCCTGAATTTGGTATTGGAAAAGATAAGGATGAACATTTCTGGAACAGTTTGTTGCGGCAAATGTTGTTAGGCAATATCATAAGAAAAGATATTGAAGAATATGGCTTGCTGAAATTTACAGAAGCGGGTGTTAAGTTTTTGAAGAAGCCAACTTCATTCAAAATTGTATTGAACAATTTGTTTGAAGAAGCCAACGCTGATGATGATGAAAGTGAAAGCGGCGGCACCGGCGCAGCGGCAGATGAAAAGTTATTTGAAATGCTGAAAGAATTGCGCCAGCAGGAAGGTAAAAAGAGAAAGCTTCCACCGTTCGTTTTATTCCTTGAAACATCGCTGCAGGATATGGCAACTATGTATCCTACAACATTAGCTGAACTTGAAAAATGTCAAGGCGTAAGCAAAGGCAAAGCATTAAAATTCGGTCGCCCGTTTGTTGATCTTATTGCAAAATATGTTGAAGAGAATGACGTGGAAAAGCCGGATGATTTTGTAATGAAATCTGTTGCTAATCGTGGTAACAATAAGATATACATCATACAAAACGTAGATAAGAAAATTCCGCTTGAAACCATTGCACGCAATAAGGATTTGCGGCTTGATGGCTTGCTTGATGAAATGGAAACAATCGTAGCCAGCGGCACACGCTTAAACCTTGATTATGCCATCCAGGATATGCAGCTTGATGATAATGATAAAGAAGAGATCATTGATTATTTCAAAAATTGTGAGGACTCATCTTTGCAGGTTGCACAAAATGAACTCTCTGACAGTGGTTATAAATGGGAGCAGCTTAAAATTATGCGTATTAAGTTTTTAAGCGAGTATGGTAATTAGTTTTGTTTAATGAAGAATACACCTTTTACACAAAAACATATTGCGCTTGGCGCTAAGATGGCTGAATTTGCCGGTTATAATATGCCGATAAGTTATACCGGAATTAATGATGAGCATGCTGCAGTACGTAACAATGCCGGTGTGTTTGATGTAAGCCACATGGGTGAATTTATTTTGAAAGGAGAGAAGGCACTTGACTTAATTCAACGCGTTACAACCAATGATGCATCAAAACTTACAAATGGCAAAGCGCAGTATAGTTCACTTACAAATAATACCGGTGGTATAGTTGATGATCTGATTGTGTATTGTATTGAAGAAAATAAAGCGTACATGCTTGTAGTAAATGCAAGTAATATTGAAAAAGACTGGAACTGGATTGCGCAACATAATGTGAACAATGCAGAGATGCATAACATAAGTGATAAAACTTGTTTACTTGCTATACAAGGCCTGAATGCTACCAAAATTTTACAGCCGCTGGTAGAAGAAGATATATTGAATTTAAAGTATTACACTTTTATAAGATCAACATTTGCCGGTGTTAAAAATGTAATTATTAGCGCAACCGGTTATACCGGTGCCGGTGGTGTTGAAATTTATTTTGAAGATAAAGAGGATAATGCTGATAAGATATGGAATGCCATTTTTGAAGCGGGCAAATCATCTAACATAAAACCGATTGGGCTTGGTGCGAGAGATACATTACGTTTGGAAATGGGGTTTTGTTTATATGGCAATGACATTGATGATACAACATCACCATTAGAAGCTGGCCTTGGCTGGATAACAAAACTGAATAAAGATTCATTTTTCACATCCAAAGAAATTCTTTCAGCACAAAAAGCTGAAGGCATAAAAAGAAAGCTTGTTGGTTTTGAAATGATAGAACGTGGTATTCCACGTCATGATTATTTAATTAAAGATGATAACGGCAACACGATTGGAAGAGTTACCAGCGGCACACAATCACCATCATTAAACAAAGCTATTGGTATGGGTTATGTTGATTGCAGCCATTCAATGTTAGACAATGAAATTTTTATTGACATCCGCAACAAACCACTCAAAGCAAAGATTGTAAAAATGCCATTCAGTTAATTGTGAACAGTTAACCGTTATCAGCCCACTCACCAGCTCCCATTCTTATAACTTCAAACTCATCTTTTGTACAATCAATAACAGTTGATGGAACCATGCCACCGGCACCACCATCAATTACAATATCAACAAGGTTTTTAAAGTTCTCATAGATCAAATCAGGGTCTGTATATTCTTCCACCATTTCGCCGGGCAGTGATGCTGATAAAATAGGATGTTGTAACTGTTGAACAATTTCTCTTGCAATTTTATTATCAGGTATGCGCAAGCCAATTGTATTTTTTTTGCTTTGCAAAATTTTAGGCACTTCTTTGCTTGCAGGTAAAATAAAAGTATAAGCTCCCGGCAAGTATTCTTTCAGCAAACGGTATAAAGGCGTTGAAATATTTTTTGTGTATTTGCTTAGATCACTCAAATCAAAACAAACAAAACTTAGCATTGCTTTTTGCGGTAATACATTTTTTATGCGGCAAATTCTTTCAATGGCTTTATGCTGAAAAATATCGCAACCCAAACCATAGATAGTATCTGTGGGATAGATTATAACGCCGCCATCAAGCAAACATTCCGTTACTGTTTTTATATGACGGCTATTTGGATTATCTGTATTGATGTGTAAAAGCATCAATCAAAAATCGCACAAAAACATAACCAAGAATTATGAATTACAAGATCAATTGATAATTATTTTTACTGATGCCATTAGAAGAAACAAAGCGTATTATTCCAGCGGAAAAACAGGTATATCTTGAAGGGCCAAAAAGCCGAACTTATGAATTTGGTTTTGCTATAAAAGTTTTTCTTCAGTTTATAAAAGGCTTTCGCTGTTTGCATTTTGTGGGTCCATGCATCACCGTTTTTGGTTCGGCAAGATTTAAAGAAGACAATATATATTATAAACAAGCACGAGAGTTTGGTAAGCGTATTGCGGAAATTGGCTTTACTACTATAACCGGTGGCGGCCCCGGCATTATGGAAGCAGCCAACCGTGGCGCTTATGAAAATGGTGGCATGAGCGTAGGTTGTAATATTAAGTTGCCTTTTGAACAAAAAGCAAATAAGTATGTGCAAACATCAATAACGTTCAATCATTTTTTTGTACGCAAAACTTTATTGATAAAGTACTCTTATGCATTTATAATTATGCCTGGCGGCTTTGGAACTATGGATGAATTTTTTGAAACGCTTACTTTAATTCAAACCAAAACACTTATACAATTTCCGGTAATTTTATTCGGGAAAGAATTTTATAAAGATCTTGAAGAATTGATGGGTGATATGGTAAAAGCAGAAACTATAAACCCGGAAGATCTTCAACTCGTTTTAATAACAGACAGTGTTGATGAAGCAATGGAACACATTCAAACCTACATTACCAAAAATTATAAAGTAAGGCCGCGCAAGAGATTGTGGTGGTTATTTGAAAAAAGATAATAATTTTATAAGGTGATTAAAGACAAGCTTAATAAAATCTTTTACAGAAATCCCAACAGAAGATCCACTTAACACAGCGGAGTTTATATTATTTCTGATTGGGTGCTTTATTATTGGGTTTAACTGTTTTGATGACTATCAAAAACCGATTTCTATAAATATTCTTTTTGTAAGTTCTGTTATTGCAGCAATTACTTTTATTGTGTTTGCATTTATTGTAAGACGAAACCAAATTTAATAATTATAATCAGCATTGCCCTTTATACAGTAATCTTAATTGTAAATACCGTGTTACACCCAGCAAATGTTTTTGAGCATTTGATAGTAAAAGGGATGGTTTATTTTTTATTGATAAGAACATTCTACAATATCAAAAATCCAAAACAGGAAACGCTTAATTAATCCTATTCAAGGTTAGGCCTTAACCATTTTTCAGCTTCTTCAATGCTCATGTTCTTACGCTTTGCATAATCTTCTAACTGATCTTTTAAAATTTTTCCCAATCCAAAATAATGGCTTTGCGGATGTGCAAAATACCAGCCGCAAACAGATGCAGGCGGATTCATAGCCAGGCTTTCAGTCATCTCAATACCGATATTGTTTGTTACATCAAGCAGCTCAAATAGTTTTATTTTTTCTGTATGATCAGGACAAGCCGGGTAACCGGGTGCAGGACGAATGCCTTTATATTTTTCTCTTATTAAATCTTCGTTAGAAAGTGCTTCATCCTTTTCATAACCCCAATAATTTTTGCGCACCTGCTGATGCAAACATTCTGCAAAAGCTTCCACCATTCTGTCTGCTAAAATCTGAACCATTATTTTATTATACTCATCATGTTCTGCAGCAAATGCATCTATGTATTTTCTTGCACCATGAATAGTTACAGCAAACGCACCCATATAATCTGTTGCTATCGGCGACACAAAATCAGCCAAAGAAAAATTAGGTTGGCCAATTGCTTTTTTTAATTGTTGACGTAAACATTCAAGATGCACTTCCCCATTATTTGTTTGTAAGATAAGAGTGTCTTTATTGTTACTTGTTGCTTGCCAAAAACCAATCACACCTTCTGCACTAAACCATTTCTCATCAATTATTTTTTTAAGAAGTTGTTGCGCATCATTATATAATCTTGTTGCTTCAACGCCAAAAATTTTATCACTTAACACCTCAGGAAATTTGCCTGGCATTTCCCATCCAATAAAAAATGGCCCCCAGTCAATATACTTTGCAATGGTTGCCAAATCATAATCCTTAAAAACTTTTATTGCATCAATTGCCGGTTTTGTGGGCTGATAATTTTTCCAGTCAAAATATTCTTTTATAACAACCGCTTCTTTGTATTCAATTAAATTCTTTTGAAAATTTTTATTAGCAAACTGTGTACGCAAACCATTGTATTCATTTTCAACCTGTGCAAGTAATGTTTGCTTACCTTCTTTGTTTAAGAGATTGGTTACAACGGTTACACTGCGTGATGCATCAAGCACATGAACAACACCATTATCATATTGCGGTGCAATTTTCACAGCCGTATGCATACGTGATGTTGTAGCACCACCGATCAACAAAGGTTGTTGCATATTGCGACGCTTCATTTCATGTGCCACATGTACCATCTCATCCAGCGAAGGCGTTATCAATCCGCTCAAGCCAATTACATCAACATTTTCTTTTTGTGCAGTTTCAAGAATCTTATCGGCAGGCACCATTACACCCAAATCAATTATATCATAACCATTGCAACCAAGCACAACACCAACAATATTTTTTCCAATGTCATGCACATCTCCTTTAACTGTTGCCAGCAAAATTTTAGCAACCGCTTTTTGCAAAACCAGCGGATTATTTTTCTTCTCCTCTTCAATAAACGGCGTTAAGTAAGCAACGCTTTTCTTCATTACCCTTGCACTTTTTACAACCTGCGGCAAAAACATTTTTCCGCTGCCAAAAAGATCACCCACCACATTCATTCCATCCATTAACGGACCTTCAATAACATGCAATGGTTTTGGATATTTTGCACGTGCTTCTTCCGTATCAATATCAATAAAATCTGTGATGCCATTAACCAATGCATGCTTTAATCTTTCTTCAACGGAGTTACTTCTCCACGCATCATCTTTCTTTTCAACTTTATCTTTTTTCTTAACTGTATCTGCAAATGCAATCAGCTTTTCAGTGGCTTCATTGTTGGTATTATTTTTATTCAGAATAACATCTTCGCATAATTGTTTTAGTTCTGGTTCAATCTGATCATAAACAACCAACTGGCCGGCATTTACAATACCCATGCTCATGCCTGCTTTTATTGCATAATATAAGAACACGCTGTGCATAGCTTCACGCACATGATCATTGCCGCGAAAAGAAAAAGAAAGATTACTTACACCACCACTAATTTTTGTAAGTGGCATTTTTTGTTTAATGATGCGGGTGGCTTCTATAAAATCAACACCATAATTATTGTGCTCTTCAAGGCCGGTAGCAACAGCAAAAATATTAGGATCAAAGATGATGTCTTGTCCACTATAACCAAGTTGCTCTGTAAGAATTTTATAAGCCCGTTCACTAATGGTTACTTTCTTTTCCATTGTATCTGCCTGGCCATTTTCATCAAAAGCCATCACAACAACAGAAGCGCCATACATTCTGCAAATTTCTGCCTGGCGAATAAATTTTTCTTCTCCTTCTTTTAATGAAATGGAATTTACAATACACTTGCCCTGCACACATTTCAAGCCTGCTTCAATTATTTCAAATTTTGATGAATCAATCATTACAGGTATGCGTGCAATATCAGGTTCAGCTTGCAACAGGTTTAAAAATTTAGTCATT
>CAZZXW010000040.1:0-6331 GCA_964658095.1 uncultured Parafilimonas sp.
TGGAAGGAGAAACCGGGTTTTTAGTGCCCATACGCTCACCTGAACTTATTGCAGAAAAAATCAACTGGTTTTGGGAAAATAAGCACATGATACCTGACATGGGAGTTGCTGCAAGAAAACACGCCAGTAAATATAGCTGGACGTCTTACTCCCAGAACATTATTGAAGCCATACGAACATTCTAAACCGTTAACATGTTTTTTAAGGATATAAAAGATAAAGCACTCCGGAAATTAAAGTTTGCCGTGTGGTTGTATTTTTTGTTAACTATCTTTGAAGGTGCTTTAAGAAAGTGGATACTTCCGGGTTTATCTAATGAACTTCTTCTTATAAGAGACCCCATAGCTATATATATTATAATACTTGCCCGTTCAAAAGGTTTGTATTCTTTTAATCCCTACAGTTTCTGGATGGTACTGGTTACCAGTATTGCTGTAATAACCTCTGTTTTATTTGGCCATGGTAATTTTTGGGTAGGCATGTATGGAGCCAGGATATTCCTGATTCATTTTCCCTTAATATTTACGATTGGAAGAATACTTGACGCCAACGACTTAATACAAATTGGAAAAGCCACCTTATGGATAGCCATACCCTCCACTATTTTACTTATTTTCCAGTTTTACAGCCCTCAATCAGCCTGGGTGAACAGGGGTGTTGGCGGAGATATAAATGGTGCCGGTTTTAGTGGTGCAAACGGTTATTATCGCCCACCCGGCTTTTTTTCATTCACTAATGGAAATTCTTTGTATTATGGATTTTTGGCTGCCTATGTTTTTTATTTCTGGTTTCATCCTTATTTAATAAACCGGTTTTTACTTGTAGCATCCACAATATGTTTATTACTGGCAATACCTTTTTCTATCAGCCGGACACTATTATTTGAAACGGTACTTTCTTTAGCTTTTATGATTATTGCATTATGGAGAAAACCCAGCTATTTAAAGCGTATTCTTGGTGGTGTTTTTGTTGTTCTAATAGCTTATTTTGTATTGAATAAGTCAGGAGCAATAGGCACTGGCGTAGATGCATTTTCGGCAAGATTTGAAAATGCAAATGAATCTGAAGGAGGTTTACACGGCGTTTTAATGGACAGGTTTGTCGGAGGCATGATTACTGCAATCAGAGGCGCAACCGAACTTCCCTTTTTTGGTTATGGAATTGGCATGGGAACAAATGCCGGTGCAACTATACTGGTAGGAAACCGCCAGTTTTTAGTAGCAGAGGAAGAATGGGCCAGAATAATAGGAGAATTAGGATTACTACTTGGATTTATCATCATATTAGTAAGGGTAACTTTAAGTATATCCTTACTAACCCGTTCAATAAAAGAGCTTAAAAAAGGTAATACTTTGTCCTGGATGTTACTAAGTTTTGGATTTATAAATGTTTGGCAAGGAGGATGGGCACAGCCGACTTCATTAGGTTTTGCCACGCTTGCCGGAGGAATAATGCTTGCTGCATTTAATTACGGAGAATTAGAAGATGCTTCATTATATGAAGAAATTGAGGATGAAGAGGAACAAGACCCTATTGCTGTAAAAGCAATAGCTGAACCTTAGTGTTAAGAGATGAATAATTATAATAATGAAAAACAGTTGTCTAAATTAAAAGTTATTCACTTTCAACGCAGGCCAAGACCTGGCTTTAATTTTAGCATAGAAGGTATTTTTAAGGGATTACGTTGCAGGCTAAAAGATAAAATAGATTTTTCAGTAAAAACCTGCAAATATTATAATGACGGTTATTTTTCAAAGTTGTTTAATATAATAGAAGCTGCTTTCCGCCAACGTAAAGATGCCATTGCGCATATTACCGGAGAAGTTCATTTCCTTAACCTGTTTATGCGCTCCAAGAATGTATTGCTTACTATCCACGATTGCCGATTTATGGAAAGAAAGAGTTTTATTGTCAAAAAAATGATAGGCTGGTTATATCTTAAAGCACCGGTACAAAAAGCGCATTATGTAACTGTAATATCTGAAGTTACCAAGAAAGAAGTACAGCAATATACAGGTTGTAATGAAAAAAAATTAATAGTTATTCCTAATAGTGTAAATGCCATTTTTCAGCCTAATCCAAAATCTTTTAACACGGAACAGCCTATTATTTTACAAATTGGTGCTGCAGCCAACAAAAACCTTAACCGATTGATTGATGCCATAAAAGATATAAGATGCATGCTTATAATAATCGGAGAAGTTGATCGTTCGACTTTATCTCAACTTAAAAAAAATAATATTAATTATACCGTAAAAGAAGATCTAACAACAGAAGCTCTTTATAATGAATATATAAATTGTGATATAGTTTCTTTTGTATCAACATATGAAGGTTTTGGAATGCCTATTATTGAAGCCAATTGTGTTGAAAGGCCTGTAATTACATCTAACATGTCTTCTATGCCTGAGGTGGCAGGGAATGCTGCCTGTCTTGTAAATCCTTATGATATAGAATCCATTACGAATGGGATTATTAAGATAATACAGGATTACACTTACAGAGAACAGCTTATTATAAATGGAAGAACTAACCGTAAAAGATTTGATGCAAATACAATTGCTGAAGCTTATTGCAAAGTATATAAAAGTATAGTATCTTATGAGTAAAATTGTTCCTTGTTCAACATTAACCGCGTTAATATTAACCTGGAATGAAGAGGAGAATATTGCAAGAACTTTATCGCATCTTAACTGGCTTGAGCGTGTAATCATAATTGACAGCGGCAGTACAGATAAAACTATTGAACTGGTACAATCATTCCCTAACACAAAAATTTATACACGCACATTTGATACCCATGCGCAGCAATGGAACTACGGTTTAAGGATTTGTGAAAGTAATTGGATATTAAGTCTTGACGCAGATTATATTTTAACTAATGCATTTATTGAAGAAACAAAAAAACATTTGTTATCAAATGATATTAGTGCATTTAATGCACACTTTGAATTTTTAGTTTTGGGTAAGGCCCTAAAAGGAAATAATACTAAACCGCGTTCTGTACTATTTAAAAAAACGGATTGCTTTTACTATGATGAAGGTCACACACAACGCCTAAAAATAAATGGCATTACATCGGCTTATAAAAACAAAATACTGCATGACGATCGAAAACCTTTAAGCAGGTGGTTAACCAACCAAGCTAACTATTCGCAAAAAGAAGCAGCTATGTTGCTGCAAACAACTGTAGGCCTATCGTTCACATCAAAGTTGAGAAAAACCAAAATTCTAGCACCAGTCTTTATTTTTTTTTATTGTTTATTGGCAAAGGGTTTAATATTTAACGGATGGCGGGGATGGCATTATACATTGCAACGTACCATAGCTGAGGCATTAATTTCTATGCGAGTTGTTGAAGATAAATTTAAAAACATTAACACAGACCTATAATGGTTGTATGTTTTTGCTTAAATGATTTAGGAGCATTCGGTTTGGGAGCCACCTTGACTTCTTTAATTAAGAACTGCTCTGATAGTGCAAAACTAAAATTGTATTTTTTATGTTCCGATGTATCTAGGCAAATAAAGAATGCGATTCTTACTTTATTACAAGAAAGTAATTTTAAAGGAGAACATTTATTTGCCGATTTTTATCCCGATACTATTTTTAAAAATTACCGCTCTTTGCAAGGAGACAGAACAACCTACGGAAGATTATTAATCTCTGACTTTATGGAAGGCTACCCAAGAGTATTATATTTAGATAGTGACCTTATCATTGAAACCGATGTTTTAAAGTTAGAGGATATTGATCTAAATGATAAAGCAATTGGTGGGGTAGGAGGCAGTGACCTGCGCTATAATCTTGAACAACAGTTTTATTTACATGTGCTTAACCTACCCCCTGCTACAACAAGTTTTAATGCCGGCGTATTAATAATAAATATACCTGTTTGGAAAAAACAAGCTATTAAAGAAAGGTTATTACAATTTGCCAATAAATATCCAAATGAATTGCTTGCGGCAGATCAAACCTTATTAAACGGGTTTTTTGCAGGCGATTTTTGCCACTTACCCTCCAATTATAATAATCTCTGGTATGCAACCAGCAAACCCAAAAATAATAATGGTTCAATCTATCATTTTGTTGGATCACCCAAGCCATGGGATCTGTTTGGAAAATATTTACATACCGGTTACAAAAAATGGAAACAATACAGTACTGAAAATTGGGAACAAAACGTATTGCATAAGCATAAGACAGCCCAACTTAAAAGATGGTGGCACATCCGCAGGTCTTATTTAAAACTATTGTTGAAAAAGTAACTTCATGAAAATCCTTCAAATTGTACCATCTTATAAACCAGCCTACCAGTATGGTGGTACTATTGAATCAGTAGCCCGATTATGTGAAGGCCTTGTGCAAGCAGGCGTGGAAGTGCAGGTATTTACTACTACTGCAAACGGTAGAAATGAACTGGATGTTACAACAGATATTGAATACGAGGTTGAAGGGGTAAAAGTTATATATTTTAAACGGCTCACGAAGGACCATTCGCACATTACTTTTTCTTTATGGAAGCGCCTGTATAAAGATTGCAAAAACTATGATGTTGTGCACATTCATTCTTGGTGGAACTTACTGGTAATGGTTTCTGCACTTATCTGCAAACAACAAAAGGTAAAGCTTATCATTTCACCCCATGGCATGTTGAGTGATTATATCATTCAACACTCAAAAAGCTTTTTGAAACGCTTTACCCATCATTTCATCGGTAAGTCTTTACTTAAATATGCCACCCTGCATGCCACTTCTGATGCAGAGCTTTCAGAATGCAATACCCTTATTCCCGGGTGGGAAGGCTTTATGCTGCCTAATATTATATGGTTGCCTGAAATAAAGATTGATAAGCCAGGCAATAAAATGTTTACCATTATTTTTTTGTCCCGCATTCATCCAAAAAAAGGAATAGAATTGCTGATGGAAGTGATCAGCAAACTTACCATAAAAGTATGCCTGCAGGTGGTTGGAACGGGAGAAAAGCAGTATATTAAAACCCTGAAGCGAAAAGCAAAAGAATTGCATATTGAAGACCAGGTTGACTGGCTTGGCTGGAAGAACAGGGATGAAAAATTTGACATATTAATGCAGGCTGACCTTTTTGCTTTAACCAGTTATAATGAAAATTTTGCCAATGTTGTAGTTGAATCTTTACATGTGGGAACGCCGGTTCTTTTATCATCTTATGTTGGATTATCCAAATTTATTGCTACACATAACTTAGGATGGGTATGCGGATTGGAAATTGATGATATCGCTGAAAAAACAGAGTCAGCCATCATAAATACAGATACACGAAAAAGCATAAACAACCGTGCACCTAAAATTGTAAAAAAGTATTTTTCAGAAGACAGGTTAATACCTGAATACCTGTATAATTATAAGTTATAACAACAATTAACTGATACGTACTTTATACTTTACAGCATTTCTTTTTTACTGTTCTTTAGTAATTACTGTCACCTTTTTTTACCCGAGACGGGAACGCAAATCTAAAACATATGAATACCATTATATCCCTTTACAAAGTACCATTGCTCAAATTAAAGACCCAGCTCAATATAATACTCCAGGTTACTGGAATATGTTTGCCATCAGCCTTGGCGGCAATGTTCTGCTCTTCTTTCCTTTAGGTTTCTTTTTAAAATATTTTACAGGAAAAAAAAATATTACTGTGCTGTTATATGCTATTTATATCAGCGTTAGTATTGAATTAACACAGCTTATTTTTCATTCAGGTGTATGCGATATAGATGATGTGCTGTTGAACAGCATGGGTGCGCTTGCAGGCATATTGCTTTGCAGCCTTATACATAAGAAATTACAATAAGTATACTTGATATTCCTTATACAATCCATTGAAAGAAGGCTTTACATTATCTAACATAAACAAACTTTGAAAGTCTTGGCCCAGACAATTTTGGAAAAGCGGAAACATAAATTGTTCATAAGATTAAAAAAGAGTGCACGCCATGATCTTAAAGAACAGATGCCCAATCAAATGGGCATGCCGCTGAAGAGGTTGTGTTTATGCTCGCCATATCAACGTTTGAGGTTGTACTTCACTGCACCTAACTTTATTCCTGTGCAGGCCGAAATCTGATGTTCTATATAATGAGAAACTTAGTTGTTTCTTTTTTAAATTTATAACAGCGATGCCAATCAAATTGGGAATGCCGTAAAAAAGTTATATATGACTGCCTTTTCGACATTCAGTGTTTACACTAATCGATATTGAAACGCCTGCCTTCAGTACGGTTATAATTCTGAACAAAACGAAACATTAAAATTAATATTATCACATAGGTGACGATATTAAACGTTGTAT
>CAZZXW010000040.1:6341-12068 GCA_964658095.1 uncultured Parafilimonas sp.
ATGACTGCAGGTAAGTCCATTTGTAATGATAACTCAATAAGATAAAAACGATCCGTAATGCATTGAATATAAAAATCAAAAATATACCTAACAATATCCATTTTAATTTATACTTAAGGCTTGCCTTGTGTGCAGTAATAAATGAAAACCAGAGAATCATAACACCGGCACCAAGACACCCCCAGGTAATGTTGGCCCCCCTGCTTCCTCTTATCGTAATATTTGCAGGAAATTTTTGATAAACACTATAACCTGTGATTTTTAATAACAGTACTGAAAGTTTTATCACCAGAATGCTTAGCCAGTATGGTATGTTTAAATAATGATACAGGAAAGGAATAAATACCTTACCACCAGGCGTAGATAGCCCGATATAAAAGTAAAAGCCATAGTACAGTACAAAAAAAACAAGTAGAAAATAAAGGATGCTGAAATTGGGTTTATTCATGATAAAAAACTATTTTGCATACTTAATTCGTACTTTAATTCGTTACCAAAGGCAGCAAATTAAATTAATCTGGTTATGTTGCCTAAAACCAAACTAATGTAATGCAGTTTCAGCAGTTAAAAACATTCAGACTGCCAAAAGGGTTCAGAGGCAGGTCTATTATTACTGTTCAATTGTGGTGGCTTACCCAATCCATTTTGTTCAGGTTATCTCCGCAATTTATGTATGGCTGGAGAAGGTTTTTGCTGCGTTGCTTTGGTGCCAGCGTTGGAAAAAAAGTTATTATCAGGCCTTCTGCACAGATACAATTTCCCTGGAAAGTTAGTATAGGTGATTATAGCTGGATCGGTGATCATGTAACGCTATATAGCCTTGGTGAAA
The DNA here is from genome assembly GCA_964658095.1 of uncultured Parafilimonas sp. Taxonomy (GTDB): domain Bacteria; phylum Bacteroidota; class Bacteroidia; order Chitinophagales; family Chitinophagaceae; genus Parafilimonas. Next base: position 7,171 of record CAZZXW010000040.1, read on the forward strand.
TAACTATTGGTAAAAATGCGGTAATATCTCAAAAGAGTTACATATGTGCGGCTTCTCATAATTATGCCGACCCTCGTTTCAGTATATATGCATCACCTGTAGTAATAGAAGATAGTTGCTGGCTAGCTACTGATGTTTATGTAGCACCCGGCATAACCATACATACCGGTACTGTAGTTGGTGCCCGCTCTTCTGTTTTTCATTCTTTACCTGCAGGTAAAATTTGTTTTGGTTCGCCTGCTGTTGTTATTAAAAACCGGCCTACCGGATTTTCTTTAAACCATTTATATCATCCTCTTTTTGGTACAGAACAGTATCAACCATCTTTCTCTAATTCAGCTTCTTATTAGCTTATAGCTGTTAGCCATTAGCTTTATTTTAATGGGTGCCCTATCTATAACTTCAGTTTATTTTTTGTATGTAAGAAACGGACAAAGAAATTAAGCACTGCCCTCATGTTCTTTAAAGTACTTATGAACGCTAAGCATTTCAAGAACAAACAATAAACAACACGTTTGTTCATTCCCTCTATTGAACCGAGAACCTTTGACCTCATTCCACCCCCTTTCTCCAAAAGAGCGTAAGGAGTGCTTTTGTTCAATACTTCTCTTATTCTAAACTTGCAGTAGTAACTTATTTAAAACAGTTAAATCAGATTATAGAAGTAGTTTTCGAGGTAAAAGATTTCTCCACGTATATGCACCCAATCTCTTATTCGCATCCTAAGACTTAATGGGATATAAGTAAATCTTTTAAACGTTTTATTAGTTATATCGTTTTAATAATTTGCATGAAATCAATATCCTCGTATGAAATCCAATACGACTTCATCTCTTTTGCCATTGATCGTTGGTAAAAAACGTTTCCTGCTATTTGTAGTTTTTCTTTTTGTATGTTGTTATATAAAAGCGCAGGTTAACAACTCCGGCAATATGTATATAGCCGGCAACATGTACATCAATAATACTATTACCAATACTTCATCCGCTAACTATCAAAACAATGGCTATTTATACCTTACTGGTAATTTTGTAAATGATGAACCGTTTATGACGGAAGGTACCGGCACTATTAATTTTTCCGGAACTATTAATCAAAAGATTGGTGGTACTAATCCTGCTGATTTTCATGATGTGGTAATATCAAACAGTGCCGGTGTGCGAATTAAAGTGAATGTTATAATGGGCGGCACTATTTCGACTATTAGCGGAAGTTTATACTTTAATGATAATGCGCTTGCCATGGGCGGAAAAATAAGTACTGCTTATACTAATACCAGCGCCTTTAATGTAACCAATCTCTCTGACCTGATCCTGTATGGAGATGCTGCCGCCGGCAACAAGTTATACTTTGATCCGGCTGCAAATACCTTACATGACCTTACCGTAAATGCCGGTTCTACGGGTGCATTAGGCAATGCCTTAAACATAACAGCCGGAAGCAATTTTGGAACTGTTATTGTAAACGGAACTTTTGATGCAGCGGGCTTTCTTACCATGAAATCAGATGCCAACGGCACTTCCAGAGTTGGCAATTCTTCAGGTACTATTTCCAATGCTGTAACAGTTGAAAGATTTGTACCCGGCAGGCGGTCATGGCGCTTTATGTCGGTACCAATTAATAACGATACACTTCACATACGCACCGCCTGGCAGGAAGGTGTTAACAACACAACCCTGGTATATGCCAATCACCTAGACCCATATCCAGGATTTGGTACTGATATAACCGGAGATAACGATGTAAGCAAAGGATTTGATTTGAATACTACTGTTAATCCATCTATAAAAACATGGGTACAAAGCGTAGCCAGCTGGAGCACCGTTGCACCACCTACAAAAACTACGTTACTGAATGATTATCCAGGTTATTGCATTTTTATAAGAGGCAGCCGTGCAGTAGATCTTTCGCTGGCAACAGGCGCACCTACCAGCAATACAATTATCCGTGAAAAGGGAACCTTGAATAATGGTACTTATATTAAAAATTATACAGGTTCTGCGGGCGACTATCTGTATGTTGGCAACCCTTATGCTTCTTCAATAGACCTTGCAAAAGTATTTCCATCCTCCAACGGTGTATTTACCAATAAATTTTATGTATGGGACCCTGCTATTAACGGGTCTTACGGCGTAGGAGGGTATGTAACTTATGATAATGGCATAATGGTTCCTGCTACACCAAATTATCCAACTGCAACAACTATTATACAAGGAGAACAGGGTTTTATTGTACAGGCAAGTGCAACCAGCACTTCCATGTTTTTTTCACAAAATTCAAAAAGCAGCAATGATAAAGATGTGTACAAGCCTGTACCGATGGAATCGCCGGTTTTATACATGAACCTTTTTACACCTTCGCAGGATTCTTTAATACTTGTTGATGGGGTTGGTGCCATTTTCGATAATAAATTTTCAGCTAATGTAGATTATGATGACGCTATAAAAGTTCCAAATTTTAATGAAAGTATTGCTTTAATAAGATTTGACAGAAGGATGGCCATAGAAGCAAGGCCAATGCCTGTTTTAACTGATACCTTATTTTTTAAAATGACCAAATTAAATGCAAACCAAACTTATACATTGTCTGTACAACCTGAAACCGATGAAAATAATTTACAAGCTTTTCTGATAGACAGGTATTTGAACATAAAGACGCCAGTTCACTCTACCGACACTACTTTATACAGCTTTACTCCCACTTCTGATACTGCAACTTATATGCGCAGGTTTATGATTGTATATAAGTTTGAAAAAATTGCTACACCGGTTGCTACAACTGCGCCTAATAATGCGGATGCCACAACCTTAAATTCGGTGCGTATTTTTCCTAACCCGGTGAGCGGTGGCAGCTTTCAATTAAGCTTAAAGAATATGGTAAAAGATAATTACAGTGTTGATGTGTATGATAACAGTGGCAAGGTTTTATTTACCCGTGAAATAAATCATGCTGGAGGAAGCAGCAGTTATTCTATCAGGTTAGAAAGCGGAATGGCCGCCGGTTTATATAATGTTTATGTAACGGGCAGCGATAAAAAATCAGTTCAAAAAACTACGCTTGTAATAAGCAAGTAAAATATCTGATGAGTTTAAATGCAGCAGCAGATTGATGCTGCTGCATTTTTATTTATACTACTTATCATTCAATTATTCTTAAGTAGATTATCATTAAACAATTTAAGTATGCGTTTGTATTCATCCGTCCAACTGCTGGGTTCAACAAAGCCATGATCTTCTACAGGATACGCTGCCAGTTGCCAATTATCTTTTCCTAATTCAATCAATCGTTGCGTTAAGCGAACTGCATCCTGGAAATGTACATTTTCATCAACCATGCCATGGCAAATAAGCAAATGGTTTTTTAAGCCACTGGCAAAATTTATTGGTGATGAACGCGCATAAGCAATGCTATCTGTAAACGGTTCATTCAAAATAGCGGCTGTATATTCATGATCATAATGCGCCCAGTCTGTAACTGGCCTTAATGCTGCGCCAGCTTTGAAAACATCCGGTTGTGTAAAGAGTGCCATCAACGTCATAAACCCACCATAACTTCCTCCATACATCCCAATACGTGTTGAATCAATACCAAGATACTGAACAAGATAATGTGCCGCATCAACTTCATCATCCAGATCTTTTCCGCCCATATAACGGTAGATGGCAGTGCGCCAGTTGCGCCCATAACCTGCACTGGCCCGATAATCAATATCCATCACTGTATATCCTTTATCAGCCAATAAATTATTAAACATCATCTCGTGAAAATAGTAGCTCCATCCATAATCCACATTTTGTAAATAGCCTGCACCATGCACAAAAATTACCGCTGCATTATTTTTTGTTCCTTCCTTTGGTTCATAGATTCTTGCATACACTTTTGCACTGTCTCTTGCAGTGAATGTAAAAATCCTTGTGTCGCGCCATGAATATGTTTTGAATGAATCACTCATGGCTTTATCAGTAACCTGCGTTGGCTTTTCATTTGATTTCACAGGTTGATAATATAATTCCCAGGGCTTGTTTTGATACGAATACCTGTAAGCCAGATATTTTTCATCAGGTGATAAAGCCATTTCATAACCACCGGTTAATGATGTAAGTTTTATTTTGTTGCTGCCATCATTATTAATGCGGTAAATATTTTGTTTGCCCGGATGTTCCTCATTCGTGATCAAATAAAAATATTTCTTATCCCTGCTTAAAATTGCTTTCTGAACTTCATAGTTGCCATTTGTTATTGCAGTGCGCTGACGTGTATTTAAATTGTATATATACAAATGCGAATACCCAGTTGCTTCACTTTGAAAATAAATTGTATTGTTATTGATCCATCCTACATTATCACCATCAAGCCAGGCAATGCCGGGACCCGCAATCCATGCACTGTCATGCTGCCGGTCAATTAATGAAAGCTTGCCCGTTGCTGCATTCAATTGCATCAGCCAACGGTCTTTAAAATCAAGAGAAAATATATCCACCACAGCTGCAGTTGCATCATCATTCCAATAAGGGCCCTGCACCGTTACTCCACGTGATACAGGCTTTACATTTTTATTTGTATCAGGATAATTTTTTAAAAATTCAGGCTTGTCGAAAATACCAACTATAGAATCTGTTGAAACAGCAATCACAGTATCTTTTATTTTATCAAAAACAACAAATGAAAAACTGCCTTCTGGCCTTCCTACTTTTGTTCGGCCGGGAATATCTTTAGTGAACCCTTCTTTTGTAACATAAGCAGGCACCACTGTTTCTTTTGCATCCTCATTCTTCTCATACAAATTATAGGTAACAAAGCGTTCATCAGGGCTAATGGTTATTTGCTGCAGTTCTTTCTTTCCTATATAAATGTTGTGTAAAGGTTTTTCTTTATTACTGTCTAAAAATATTTTTGCC
>CAZZXW010000040.1:12078-14375 GCA_964658095.1 uncultured Parafilimonas sp.
CTTAAGCCACTGCTGTTGTTGTGTATCATGATTAACCGCTGGTTGCGGCGCTTTTATAAAGTTGGTGAGTTGTTTTGTAACGCCGGTTTGAATGTTCCAGCTGAACAAATTATCATCCAGTAAATACACAACATCACTATCACTGTTGGCAAACATTGCATTGCTTTCTGAACCGTCAGTTTGTGTGATGCGTATCATCTTTCCCGTTGCAACAATCAGGGTGTACACATCATTATTATATATAAATGCAATGGCTGTTTTTGCTTTGTTATAAGTGCCAGCGGCAATTGCCTCAGCCAGCTTTTGCTTTGTATAGATGGCTTTTGAAATTTTATTTTCAGCCAGTGAATAATTATACGCTGAATCACTGATATGCTTTTCAGGATTCCATTGAAAATAAATTGAACGGCTATCGTAGCTCCAGATAATATTTGATGGTGAAGTGCCGATCCATTTTGGATCCTGCATTATTTTTTCCACAGTTAATTGTGCGTTAGAAATCAGCGGCACAAACAGAAAAAAAATTATTATCTTTCGCATGTTAAAAAAATTAGCTGCAAAAGAAAGCCAAAAAAAACCACTAAACATAATCATGCGTACTTTAAGTATAGTCTTTTTCGGCAATAAAAAAAACGAAATGAGTATCGGTTTATTTAGCAAACTGTTTTTAAATACTTTAATATTGTATTCCAATATAAAATCCTATGAGTAAAACCAAATTAAATGTTTTACTGGTTGATGATGACAGCATCTACCAGTTTATTGCAAGAAAAACACTTGAAGCAACCGGCCTTACAGAAAAAATCAATGTATGTTCTAACGGTGAAGAAGCTTACCGCTTTCTTGAAAACAACCAGGAAAATGTGAATGAGTTACCTGATGTGATTTTGCTTGATGTAAACATGCCTGTGATGAACGGATGGGAGTTTTTACACGCATTTAAAAACCTGCAATCGCCGGCTATAAAACACATTCCTATCTTTTTAGTAACCTCTTCAGTTAATGATGCAGACATTAATTATTCGCAGCAATTCAGCAACGTGCAAGACTATATTGTTAAGCCGTTAGTGAAGGAAAAATTATGCACGGTACTTAATTCTGTATTTGTTCATTAATCTTCTGCAACAATAATACACAACTTATAAAGGCAGGTATAAAGTGCCCAAAATTCACTTGCCCTATAACTCATTTTACAGTAGGTTTGCCCTTATGCCTTAAAGCATTTTGCGGTTTAAAAGGCAAACCTTCATTATGAAATTTATAGTTTCTTCATCTACATTATTAAAGCACCTGCAACAGATAAGCGGTGTTATAAGCGCCAATACCGTATTGCCTATTTTAGAAGATTTTTTATTTGAGATTGAAGATAAAAAGCTTAGCCTTGTTGCTACTGATCTTGAAACAGTGATGCGTGTTGAAATGGATGTGGAAAGCAAAGCCAATGGAAAGATTTGTATTCCTGCACGCATACTGCTTGATTCATTAAAGAACATATCTGACCAACCGCTTACGTTTAACATTGATAAAAATTTTACTGTTGAAATAACCAGCGATAACGGCAAGTATAAAGTAATGGGTGAAAATCCTGACAACTTTCCCAAAGCACCTGCGGCAGATGATGCAAACAGTTTTACCATCTCAAGCAGTGCATTATTAAACGGCATTAATAAAACATTATTTGCTGTAAGCAATGATGATCTGCGGCCTGCTATGACCGGCGTTTTTTTTGAACTTACAAAGAATGCATTACAGTTTGTTGCAACAGATGCACACCGGTTAGTGCGCTATAAACGTATTGATGCTGATGCTTCTAAAACAGATAATTTTATTGTACCTAAAAAACCTTTAAGCTTATTAAAAAACATTTTGCCTGATAATGATGATAAGCTTACAATAAGTTATAACAGCAATCATTTTTTTGTAACACATCAGTCAACAAGGTTAAGCTGCCGTTTGATTGACGCACGCTTCCCCGATTATAAAGTGGTGATTCCTTCGGATAATCCTTATAAGCTTACCGTAAACAAAAGTGATTTTCAAAGTGCCTTAAGGCGCGTAAGTATCTTCAGCAATAAAAGTACTAACCAGGTTGTGTTAACCATCAGTGGCAGTGAATTGCAACTGGCTGCGCAAGATGTTGATTTTAGTTTTGAAGGTAATGAACGCATGAACTGCCAGTATGATGGAGAAGATTTACAGATTGCATTCAACGCAAAATTTTTAATTGAATTATTAAACGCTTCGCAGAGTGAAGAAGTAGTGATTGAATTGTCTACACCAAATAAAGCAGGTATTAT
>CAZZXW010000041.1:0-8446 GCA_964658095.1 uncultured Parafilimonas sp.
CTGCAGAGAACAGCACCGGTAAAGTACGTGCTATACCCGGCGAAGGCATAGATATACCTATGTGGATATTAGGTTCCAGCACAGACAGCGCTCACCTAGCTGCTTACCTTGGTATACCGTATGCATTTGCAGGACATTTTGCGCCGCAGCAGATGCTCACAGCACTTAAAATTTACAGGCAGCAGTTTCAACCATCTGCAGCTTTACAAAAACCATATACTATGGCTTGCACCAATGTGATTATGGCGGATACAGATGAAGAAGCACAATACATCGCCACATCAGCTTACCAGGCGTTCCTGGGCATTGTGCGCAATAAGCGTGAACTGTTGCAGCCACCGGTAAAAAACATGAATGCGCTGTGGGATGAATATGAAGCTGCGCAAATAAAAGAACGGCTTTCGTGCTCATTCATCGGCAGTGCTGCTACTGTACAATCTGCACTCCAAAACTTTATAGCAACAACGGGTATAAACGAACTGATGGCAGCCGCACATATTTATGACATCAATGCAAAACTGCATTCTTATGAATTGCTCGCAGAAGTAATGGGTAAGGATGCTGTATATGCTTAAACGATTAACGGTTTAGATTGTAATAAGCATCGTCTTACTTAAGCAAGACGATGCTTGAGCTAATATATTCTTACTCTTTATTCAATTTTATAACCTGCCTGTTGTTATTTTCATCTGTAATGGTAATCAAATACAAACCACTTGTGTACCTGCTTACATTTAGCTGTAAAACATTATCATTAGTGTATGCAGTTCCGGTTTTTGTTTGTAAGATTTTGCCCAAAACATCAGAAACAGTTATTGCATATTTTCCTTTCGCAGTAAATGAAAGTATTGTAGTTGATTTAGCAGGATTTGGATACAAGCTTATAAACAAATTATTATTCAGCTTAACATTTCTTATTTCGCTGTATTTATAAGCACCATCCTTATCAACTATTTTTAAACGATAATAAACAGTTGAAGTTTGAGCACGTATACCAGATAAATCGTCTGTAAATAAATAACTGTTTTTAGCTGCATTGCCGCTGGCTGGCACTTTTGTAATACTTGTGTAATCTATACCATTAATACTTCTTTCTACATCAAAATAACTTGTGTTTATTTCTTTTACTATACTCCATTGCAGCAATGTTTGATTGTTTTGTTTTGTTGCAGTAAAAGATAAATTCTTAACGGCTAAAACACCATTAAAATTTACTGTATCGCTGTATAAAGTAAGTTGTGTTGCAACGCTGTTATTTACATTTACGGAATACTTACCATTTACTGTAACAGTTAAAGTTGAATCGCCAACAACAGTTTTGTATAAGCTACCATCTTTATACCAGCTAAAAGTATCATTTGGTAAATAGCCACCGGCAGAAACAGAAAGCACGTTGCCGTTTTCATGTAAAGGAACCATGTATTGCGGTGCATATTGTGCAATTGCAAACTCCTGGGCAAGTTGTTCAATACCTTCAAACGTAAAATTATTATTACGCACTGATAAAATGGTTAAACTATCCATCTGAGACAAATCTGGAACTGTGCCACTCAAATGGTTAAACGATACATCAAAATATTTGAGGTTAAGATTACTTACTGAAGGCGGTATACTTCCTGTTAGTTGATTGCCAGCCAAATACAGGTATTTAAGTTTAGTAAGATTGTCTAAGGGAGGTATGATGCCACTTAAGCTATCTGAATATAGATATAAATTAGTAAGATTGGAAAGCTTGCTAAATGAAGCAGGAATAGAACCGTGTAACCCATAACAGAAATAAATTGAAATTGATTCAAGTGATACAAGATTACCCAGCGAGGCAGGAAGTGTTCCGGATATGCCATACTCTGCAGAAAAAAGTTTAAGAGCGGTTAAGTTGCCAAATGAAGAAGGAATAGGCCCATCAGTACCAATATTACCAACACTAACTTCAGTAACCCTGTTGTTGCTTACGGTTACTCCCGTCCAGGTAGAAATAGGATCTGTAGTGAGCCAATTATTAGGTTGCCAGTTTTGTCCGTTTGTACTGTGATAAAAATCTACGAGTGCAAGAGAATCAGAATTAATATCATTAAAGTCAACATAAACACTGTCACTTATTAATGTAAGCGCTGTAGCTATTGAATTGGTTATTTCCACATGATAGTAACCAGCTTCGGTAGCAGTATAAGCAGAATCACCATTTATTGTTGCCACAAGTGTTGAGCTCTTATACCACTTATAGGTATTGTTAGATAATGTGCCGCCGGCAGAAACAGAAAGTACATGATTATGTTGATTTATTGGAATCCTTCGTTGAGCCTGGTAATCAGCAAAAGAAAAATCAGTTGCTATTGCCTCCATACCTGCAAACGTTAATTTATTATCGCGTAACGATAAAGTTTTTAAGCTATCAAGTGCTGACAAATCAGGAACACTACCACTTAACAGGTTGAATGAAATATCTAACGTTTGGAGGTTAGTAAGGTTATTTAACGAAGCAGGAATATTGCCGGTTAATTGATTGCCTGCTAAGTTTAAATACTTAAGTTTGGAAAGACTACCAAGTGAAGAAGGTATTGAGCCGGTTATGCTGTCTGAATACAAATACAAATTGGTGAGGTTAGAAAGATTGCCCAGCGTTGAAGGAAGAGGTCCATCTAAATTATCGCAAAAAAAGAGTGTAAGAGATTGAAGTGCTGCACAATTACCTATGGTAGAAGGCAGTGTTCCTGTAATGCCATATTGAGCGGAAAAACTTTTAAGCGCAGTTAAATTTCCTATAGAAGCTGGAATAGGACCATCTTCACCTAAACCACCTAACTGTATTTCGGTAACCCTGTTATTGCTAACAGTTATCCCATCCCATGTAGAAACGGGTGCAGATGTTAACCAGTTATTAAATTGCCAATTAGGCCCGTTTGTGCTGTTATATAAATCAACAAGTGCAAGTGAATCCTGCACGTTTACCTGTGCGGTTACAGCATTTGTTTTACAAACACAAACAATAATTAAAGCAAGAATAAGCGTAAATATTTTTTTCATAAAGAAGCGTTTAAGTGAAGAATAATATTTATTAAATGTAAAATAGATTTTTAAGAAACAATTATTTATGTCCGGTTTTGTTTTGCTTTGAAAATTTAATTTTAAAGGAAAAATTATTAAGTTGAATTTAGCCCAAGCAGTCAATGGCTTGAATTATAATACTATGTTGTTACAATGCCGAGAAGACACTCAAATCAATATTATAAAAGATTAGATTAAATACTTTTATTTATAACTATAACTTACTGCTTAAAACTTAATTTGTAAATTTGCTGTTCGCTCTTTGACAATTATAACTCGTACATCTTACTTCGTACATAAATGGGGCTGTGTTGGTTTTGACAGCATTTATTGCGGTAGGTGTAAGCATGCCGTGCGTTGTTCTATTAGCACGTAAATCTGAAAGTTCAAAACAATAAATGGCAATACTCAGTATGCCATGGCTGCCTAATCAGTGATTAGTTAGTCATTAGGGCCGCAAAACAGGTTGACCTGTTACCACGTTTCGCCGCCGACTCAAAACAAAACGGGTTGCTGTAACAGAAGGCTGTGACTGTTGCAAAAGGCTATACAGCTAAGTGAATAATTGGTTGGTTTGTTTCCTGTTATTTGCCGACAAATAATAATAAACTAAGCATGTAGAAAGCTTATGGCAAAGATGTTTGGACGCGGGTTCGAATCCCGCCAGCTCCACCAAAATATTTATTAACCCGTACCTGTATCACGTGTCCGTCGCTTGAAAATCCGTAGGTAAGATCAACGAGTATTTCATTAAATGGCGCTAATGTTATACCGGCACCGCCATCAATATGCCAGGTGTTAGAAGTTTCGCCGGGCATCCATACTCTCCCATTATCAAAGAAAGCAATAATGCCTGCTTTACCGTTATAGAAATAAGATTTTACCGGAGCAATGAATCGTAAATCATGCATATTCCAGAAGGTGGTTTTACCCCAAAAACGATCGCGTTTAAAGCCACGTAAATTAGGCGCACCGCCAATTGAATTGTATTGATAGAATTCAGGATTACCGGTTACAGTTGCCGCACCGGTTCTTAGTACATAAGAAAACTTAGAAAATAAAGGAACATATACCTGCATGCTGCCCGCAACTTTAAAATAATTGCTGTTGCTTTCATGTATGTTTTGTGCGCCCAGCAAGTCTGCAGAAAATATAAAGCCTTTTGTTGGCACAATAGAATCATTCAATTTGATGAAGCGGTAATCAAGCTCGGCACCACTGAATGTTTGCCATTTATAAACATGCGGATCAGTAATAAATGTTTTGCTGATAAAGCGGCCTGTATCTTTAAAAACCTGTATACCCTGTATAAATGGTGAAAAATATACAGTGCTTGCACCAATCTGTTTTGATAAGCCCGGCTGAATGATCCATTGGCGGCTGCGGGCAGTAAAATATTGCAGCTTATCAGGATCAAATTTTGTGTCATTGCCCAAACCCCAGAAGCGTATCCATCTTATTAAATCATAACTCGCAAGCAATGTAAAGTCTGCACCAAAAACCAGTTTAGGTGCAAATACAGTATGTGTAAAACTAAATGCGTGTTCTGAAAAAGAATAGTGCAACTCAAACAACTGTTTATAATAATAAGGATCTTTACGCCATTTATAAACGGTGCGTCCATAATTCAGACCGGCATAAATTCTGTCATAATAATTATAAAAGACAATGGGTTTAATGCCGCTTTTATTATACCTGAACCAGTCATAATTAAAATCATGTACCGATGTATCATTTGAAAGCTTAAGTTTTGTTGATTGATTTTTATTTATAAAGTTGCCGTTCTTATCATCGTATACATAAACCTTACTGCTACTTTCATTTATAAAAGAATCAGGCTGTGTGCCGCCAACTGTTCTAAGCTTGATATTATTTTTATTGCCGTTTATTATATAAACATCATTACCATCAATACCAAACAATCTTACTTCTTTTGTTTCTGTTGAATTGAAAGTTCTTGCGTAAGCAGTATCATTTGTTTGATGATCATTAAAAACATGTATGGTTGTATTACCTGAACGCTGTGCTGTAAACAAATCATTATTTTTTGATCCTGTAACCTGAACTTCTTTGCTGATGAATTTATAATAGTCCGTTGCCCAATCAACAAGATGTGTTCTTCTTGCTTTTAATGTTTCAATGATCTCTTTGCCTGAAATATTAAAAACCGCTGGCGGCAATTGCTTTACTGCTTTATCAATAACATCATCCGTAAGCGATTGTTGTAAAACCGTTGCAGCAGTTTGCCAGTTTTGCAGCGTCATTTCATTTGTAAAAAACCTGTCTAAATATCTTTCTTCATAATTGAATTTTTGGATGCTCTTAATATTATCATCAAATGATTGCATATAACTTAAACCGGCTGCTGATAATGCCGCACTTAACAATAAGCCATCATGTTTTGAGAAAGCCTGATCTCTGTCTTCAGGCACAGGTACAAATAAAATTTTATTTCCTGCTTTCTTTTCACCCCAATCCCACTGTTTTTCATGCCTGTCCCAATCACCGATAAACCAGTCAAAAATTCTCGCTCTGATAAACGCTGATTGATCCACTTTATAATTGCTGCTGTCAAGCACTTTTTTCAGTACATCATCCGTAGCAAAAAACACAGAAAAATTGCCAAGATTATCAGCACTGCTCCAATCACCTTCCGGCTTTTGTTCAAGCAAATACAGGTCATCACCGTATTTATCATTAAAGGTATCAAGCAGGGGTTGTTTTGGCAGGTAAACCAAAACCGGGTTGGTATGGTATACATGAGCAGCTTCAGCAAGCAGCGGCACAATCAAGGCACCATAAGGGTTTGACATAGAAACGCCATCATTCACCTGCTTTTCTATAAACGTTCCTTTAAAACTTTTCGGCACAACAGCATTAAGCGTTTTGTTTATTGAACGCAATGCGTACTCTTCTCCATTCTTATCTTGTAAACGCAACGATTTTGACTGATGGCCGCCACCCTCTTTTATAGGCTGCAGGCCGCCTTTTGCAGTATCAAGCCAAAGCACCGGAACCGTAAGCGGTGTTGACCAGATTTTACGGTAATTATCACCCCAGAAAAAACGGTAGGTACTGCCCTTTGTATACTGCTTACCTGCAATTACACTTTTATATTTTTTTGTTGAATCTGCATTATGAATTGATTGAGAATAACAATGATCAGTTGCCGCTATTAAAAGAAACAGGTAAACAATTGTTTTAATCATTAGTGCAATTATAATACAATGCTCTGAAGAAAATCTGAAGAAGAATTATAATTCTTCTAACTATAAAAGATGACGTGCAAACAAGTAATTCTATTATTTTACGTTTGTTTGATGAAAAATAAAAACATGCCATACATGAAACAATATGTACCGCAATATTTTTTATGTATGCTAATTCTTGCTTCATGCAATGAAGCCGGCTTAGGCAAAAAGCAGTTTGAGTTTTATTATTATCCTTCAAAAAATGTTTATTACGATGTTGCAAACAATCAATATACTTACTCTGTTGATGGCGGAAAAACATGGAATAACTTTAAACCAAACACCAGTACAGAATTCGCAACATTAGGCAGCAGGCAAACGGTTTACAGCGATGATGAACAACCATGGAAGTTAAACCAGGTGCACAGAAAAGAATACAACGGAACACTTTTGTCAATCGCTGATGCGGATACGGTTGCACAACAACAAGATGTTATTACAGACAAAAAAATTATAGTTAAAAAGCCAAAGCTTAACGTTGATCAGGCGCCTCAAGAAGAAAAGAAACCTGGTTTTTTCAAAAGGCTTTTTGGCGGAAAAAAACATAATAACAATCAATGAAAACTAAAACATCTTTCTGGCAACGCATGGGCTTTCATGAATGGTTTTTAAAACGTGAAGCTGATACAACAACCGTTGCTGCACCTGCGCTTACGCCGGATGATATTTATAATTACCTCGTGCAGAAATTTTCAGAATCAATTAAAGAATTATCGTTTGCCAAACGCATTGTATTTTATCATGAATACATTGTTTGTTTTAATGAAGAAGATTATAAAGAATTTACGCAAAATAAAAAAGGCATGTTTGGTTTGATCGTTCAGGAATCCGTAGCAGAGTTTTATAACATCCTCAATCAATATAAACAGGAAGGAAAAGTGGTTGAGCCATCCAGCAATAAATGGGTTTTCCGTTTTGTTTCACATCCGGAATATTTACGCGGCGATAAAAGTTTAATTGGTAAATTAATGCCTGATGGCCAGCATCAAAAGAAAGAAAACATACGCATCACTTTTATTCCGCGCCAAACGGGCATTGCAGAAACCTTTGATGTGAATCCCGAAATATTAAACGGCTTTACTTTTTATAGTGAAGGTTATTACGAAGTGCCTTTTGAAAGACGGCTCTTATCAAACATTACAACGCATCCAACTATAAAGCCAACAAACAATTTGTTTGCACGATTTGAAACGATTATTCCGGATAAAGAATTTGCAGGAAAAAAGATTGAATATTTTATGCGTGATGCAGCCATTTTTGTGTCAGGCAAAGAGGAAACGAAAGATGAACTAAACATATTCCGCATACCAAGTGAATGGGTTAACACACCACATTTGAAAATAAAGTTTGAAGCAAGCGATAATAAATTTTACCTCGCATCTTTTGGTGAAAAAACACTGGTAAATGAAAATGAAGTTGCGCAAAGCGATGTAAATAATCCAACATGGTTTGAATTGCCGGTCAATTCAAGAATTGTATTGAATGGTATTGTGGGCGTGAATATCTTCAAATCATAATTATGCAAAATCCTGAAAACATTATTCTTTCAGTATCGCTATTAGTGATTTGCGTTTTGCTGCTTGTCGCGAGTTTCTGGGATGTAAAAAAATCACATCGCAATGGCAGATAATTTTTTCGGCATTACTGATATGGGCAAGATGCGTGATAACAACGAAGACCGTTTTATTGCGCAAACTATTTTGCAAAATCGGTATGTGCTGGCAAGTGTGATTGATGGTGTTGGCGGCTATGAAGGTGGCGAGGTTGCATCAGCATTGGCGCATGATGCCATTATAGATTACTTACAAAAACCGCATGATGATGTAATTGAATCTTTAAAGAATGCATTAATTAAAGCGAACGAGAAAATCAATTTAAGAAAACAGAGTGATGCCGCAACCAATGAAATGGCTTGTGTGGTTACGCTGGCAATTGCTGATGTTGAAGAAAACAAATTTTACTATGCGCATGTTGGCGATACGCGTTTGTATTTGTTAAGAGATAACTCGCTTGTTAAGGTTACAAAAGATCATTCGTTTGTTGGGTTTTTAGAAGATAACGGAAGGTTGTCTGAAGATGAAGCAATGAACCATCCGAAGCGCAATGAAATTAATAAAGCGCTTGGTTTTAATGAACAGGAAATTTCACAA